>JBPCWJ010000295.1:0-2919 GCA_051009635.1 Rhizobiaceae bacterium | reverse complement strand
TATGAATACCGTATATTGCGCATTTGTAACCGGGGTTCTCATGATCGCGAATTTCCCGGTATCTCTTTCAGCGCGCTCAAGCTCACGCTCATACCATCGGTTCTTGCGGGTAACGCTGTGTCCATAGGCGGTTTCATCGAGCCTGTAACCCAATTCGCGTTCGTCCCGATCTGACCCGCTCACGAAGGAGCCTTCCTCCACAATTACGGTTGCCGGCGGTTCAAATGCCGATGCCGGTTTTGTCGAAAACAAAAGCACTGCCAGCAAACAGGCGAGTATTGAACAGAGGAATTTCATTTGGTGCCCTTCGGTTCCTTTCATTCAATCACGCTTGAGCTTCGCATCCAGACACGATTTCGTACTTTGCCGTGATCATGCATCTGGATAAACGGGTGTGGGCGCTCTAGAATTCTGTCAGCATTGGCGTGGTGACTACCTTCGAAGATCGCAACAAGCCGGAGTTCTGATGTTTCTGCCATTTTTCCTTGCCCTGAGAGAGGCCAAGATACCGGTCACGCTACGGGAATATCTGTCCTTGCTGGAGGGCATGCAGGAGGGCCTGGTCGATTTTGATGTCGATGGATTTTACTATTTGTCACGAACTGCTCTGGTCAAGGATGAGCGTAACCTGGACCGGTTCGATCTGGTTTTTTCCTCGATCTTCAAGGGGCTTGAAGCCGTCGATGGCGCACCTGAAGGACTGGAAAGCCGGGAACTGCCAGCAGAATGGCTGCAAAAGCTGGCGGAAAAACACCTTAGCGTAGAAGAAAAATCCCGGATCGAGGCACTCGGTGGCTGGGATGAACTGATGAACAAATTGCGGGAGCGCTTGAAAGAGCAGAAGAAACGCCATCAGGGTGGATCAAAAATGATTGGAACTGCCGGAACCTCGCCTTTCGGAGCCTATGGTTTCAATCCGGAGGGTGTGCGTATCGGGCAGGATGAGAGCAGGCACCGCAGAGCGGTCAAGGTGTGGGACCGCCGCGAATTCCGCAATCTTGATGACAGCGTGGAACTGGGCACCCGCAATATCAAGGTTGCCCTGAAGCGGTTGCGCCGTTGGGTGCGCAAAGGTGCTCACGAGGAACTGGATCTGAATGGCACGATACGCGCTACCGCTGAAAATGGATATCTGGATATCAAGACCAGGCCGGAACGGCATAATGCCATCAAGGTATTGTTGTTTCTCGATATTGGCGGTTCCATGGACGAGCATGTGAAAATTGTTGAAGAATTGTTCTCAGCCGCCCGGACAGAGCTGAAGCATCTGGAATATTTCTATTTTCACAACTGTATCTATGAAGGTGTCTGGAAAGACAATTTCCGCCGTCATAATGAACAGATATCGACCACGGATGTGCTTCATACCTACGGGCCGGATTACAAGGTAGTGGTAGTCGGCGATGCGGCCATGAGCCCTTGGGAGATTATTCAGCCCGGCGGGGCGGTGGAGCACTGGAATGAAGAAGCAGGCGAAAGCTGGCTGCGCCGCATTCTGGAACAATGGAAGCACGTAGTTTGGCTAAATCCAGTGCCCCAACGGGCCTGGCGCTATACCCAATCGACGGCGATGATTGCGCAATTATTTGCCGGTCGCATGTATCCCTTGACGCTTGCGGGGCTGGATGATGCGATGAAGGAACTATCGCACTGACAGGATACTCAACCAAAAAGAAAACGCCGCAGTAAATGTCTGCGGCGTTTTTGGAATCAATATTCTGCAGTCGGCTATTCAGCTTTTTTTCTGAAAAGCTGCCATACCGCAGGAACAATGCAAGCTGCGATTGCCAGCTTTATCAAATCGCTCCATATGAATGGGCCAATTCCCCAGGCGATAATCTTGTCCGATCCGAACAGATAACCCATCCACAACGCGCCTATTGTCAACATGATGACCTCGCCAACGAGCATGGCACCGCCCAGCTTGAACGGATTTTTGCTCCAACCACGGTCTGCTGCCCAACCGGTAATGGCCGCCATTACAAGAAAACCTGCAAGATAGCCGCCTGTCGGGCCAACCATATAAGCAAGGCCAATGCCCTTTTCAGGGGTGCCGGTAAAGACCGGCATACCAAAAGCACCAGCGGCCAAATAGGCCAGCAGGGTAGCAGTTGCCAGGCGACCACCATAGGCTGCAGCTATCGTGAAGATCGCGAGGGTCTGCAATGTTACCGGCACCGGGTTTGGCCAAAGCGGCACCTTGAATTTGGATGACAGGGCAATAATGCAAACGCCAGCAGCAACCAGCAAAATCTGTATCAACAGTTTTGAAGCTTTCTCATTGCCTATGGCCTTAATTGCCAAAGCTGGGCTGGATTGGACGGTATTCATTTTAATCTCCATTATGAAAAAGTTGAGAGACTTATATTGTCGTGTCAAAAGAAGGTAAAGTGCTGATAATGCTTCTCCCCAATGGACGCCGGTGTCACGCCGCTGGACCAGTGACCATTCCATTTCGTTTCGCACCCAGTTTTTGAATTGAATTTTCATGACCAATCCACCGTTTCGAACTGAATTCAAACCACATCACGGTGAAGCCGTTCCCTTGGCGGACGATATTCTCAGGGTCACCGCGCCAAATTCCGGTCCATTTACCTTCCACGGTACCAATTCATATATCGTTGGCGAAAAGTCACTTGTCGTCATCGATCCCGGTCCTGACGAGGACACCCATCTCAATACCTTGCTTGATGCCATTGATGGGCGTCCTGTGACCCATATCGCTGTTACCCATACTCATATGGATCATTCTCCGCTTGCCAGGAAGCTTGCAAAAATCACCGGTTCGACAATTGTTGCTGAGGGAATGCACAGGGCAGCCAGGGATTTGCACATTGGAGAACAGAACCCGCTCGATGCGGCAGCAGATCGTGATTTCGAGCCTGACGCTATCATTGAACATGGACAGCTGATCAAGGG
>JBPCWJ010000294.1:0-3775 GCA_051009635.1 Rhizobiaceae bacterium | reverse complement strand
GTCCATCATGACGTGTTCTTTTCGGAACGCACTCTACATGAGCGCCAAAACGGGAAATCCGCAATCGACGGAATGCTCGAAACCTTGAGGGAGCGCGGAATTGTCTATGAAGGCCGCCTGCCACCGCCAAAAGGCGAAATTCCCGAAGACTGGGAAGATCGCGAGCAAACCTTGTTTCGTTCCACGGAAGTCGGGGATGACATGGACCGGCCGCTGGTAAAGTCGGATGGGAGCTACACCTATTTTGCTGCCGATGTCGCCTATTTTCAGGACAAGTTCAAACGTGGCTTCAAGCGCATGGTCTTTGTCCTCGGTGCCGACCACGGTGGCTATGTCAAACGCCTGAAAGCGGTGGCAAAGGCGATTGCAGGCGACGAAGCAGAGCTCGATGTTCTTTTGTGTCAGCTGGTGAAGCTCTATCGGGATGGAGAACCGGTTCGCATGTCCAAGCGTTCCGGTGAATTCATTACCTTACGGGAAGTTGTTGAGGAAGTGGGCCGCGATGCCGTCCGCTTCATGATGCTTTATCGAAAGCCGGAAGCTCCTCTTGACTTTGATTTTGCCAAGGTCACCGAGCAATCCAAGGATAACCCGGTCTTCTATGTTCAATATGCGCATGCAAGAACCTGTTCGGTATTCCGCCAGGTCACACAGGAAATGCCCGATCTGGATGTTTCTGATGCCACATTGCAGGACGCCGAAGTTGAGCTGTTGGTTGACGAGGGTGAATTGGCCCTGATTGCAAAGATGGCGGAATATCCGAGGATGATTGAACAGGCCGCCCGCGCTGACGAACCGCATCGCGTGGCTTTTTACCTGTACGAACTGGCTTCAGATTTGCACCAACATTGGAACAGGGGCAAAGAACTGCCAGAATTACGGTTTATTAACCAAGAAAATGCAAAACTGACAATTGCAAGATTGGCAATGTTGCGCGCGGTTTCTTGCGTTCTTTCATCGGGTTTGGGCATAGTAGGTGCCGAAGCACCCAAAGAAATGCGATAAAAGAACAAATTCCTGACGGATTTTGCGCGCAATTCATGGTCAGAAGCACTTCCGGGGTGTTTTAGGGAGTGCTCAGACAATGCAAGGCAGGTTAAAGCGTTATGACCGATCAGAACAATCTGGTTCGAGATGTGTCCGAGGATAACCAGACCGAGGATCCACTTGAGGAACTCGCCCGCATAGTATCAGGCGGCATAGATCTGGATGCAGCGCGCAAGGAAGCTGAAGAATCAGAAGATAACGAGCTGGAAGCAGAGATCGCTCAGCAGACGGTCGAGGTCATGGCTTATGACCTGGAATCGGAGCTGATGCGGGAACTCGGCACCGAACGATTTGAAGAAAGTCCGGAATCTGAAGGCGCGCCATCTGCTGAAGAATTGGACGACATTTCCGAATTCGGCCAGTTTGACCACCCTGTGCGAACCAACAGCGCATTGGAAGCGGCAGCTACCGACAATACGGAAGCTGTTTCAGAAGCTGATGAACAAATTGATGCTGACCTGGATGCCACGCTTGAAGATCAGTTAATGGCAGAACTGGAACCTGCGGAATTGGAAGAGGCATCTTCCCCGACTGAAGAATTGCAGGAAGTGGATGAGGCCGCACCGGCAGCTTCCGCACGCAGTGCTACCGAGCAGTCCGCAACCCCTCCTGATACGCAACGGCGTGACACCAGTTTCGCAAGCCTCCTTCCTTCCAAAGAAGATACGGATCAAAGTGCCGAAGCGGCAGAAGTCGATCTGGAAACCGGCGATGCAGTGTCGCCGCAAACACAATCGGAAGCAGGTGATCAGCAGCAGGAAGAGGCGGAAGATTTTGATTTCGCCTCGGCATTTGCTGCCGAAGTAGAAGCTGAACAGGAACTACAAATAGAATCATCCGAACAAAACAACAATGCATCCCAAGAGGTGCAGGGACCGGAAGGTCAGGCAGAAATTGAGCAACAGATAGAAGTGTCTGTTGCCGAAGTTGCAGAAACTGCAGAAGTGCTAATTGAGCAGAATGGCGCTCCCGACGAAGCGGAAGTGCAGTCCGATTTAAGCGCCGCTTTCGAAGAGGAGCTAACTCAATTGGGGCTGGAGCAAGAACTGAATGCGCCGGAGCTTGCCCCCGAACCAGCTCCTGAGCCCGTTCCTGATCCTTCATCAGCAGAAGCTGCCGCTGAACCGGTGCAGGCTGGAGTAACGAACGAAGTTATTTCAAGATCGCCTCCGATCCCGGCCAAGGCGGATCTGGACGACGAGTTCGCAAGGGCATTCGCAAAGGAATTGGATCTGGGCAGCATTTCCGATGCTCCACGTGAGCAGGCTGACCAGTTTGCCCCCGTGCAAACTGATATTGCGCCAGCTCCGGTACAGCAAACCCCGTTACAAGCACAGGCGGTGGCTGATTCACAGGCTCAACAATCCCACCAGCAGACTTCAGTTGATAATCTCCAAAACGGGATTGCAGATAATTCTGTAAACGCACTTCCGGAGCTGGAAGTTTCAGATGAATTCGCAAATGCTGAACAATATTTCGAAGAAGAATTTCAGGCCGTTGAAAACCAGTTGCACGATGATCAGCTTAATGATGAAGAACTTCCGGATGAAATTGGCACCGGCCATCGTCATGCACAAGAGCAACCGGCGGAACATCGTCGAGGCGGATTCAAGCTGGCAGCCGGAGCGCTCGTTATTGCGTTGCTGGTAGGTGCCGGAGCTATCGCATATTCCTATTTTTCCGGGTCTTCATCGATCTCCGCGCCGGTCACGATCAAGGCAGATAGCGATCCGGTCAAGGTGAAGCCCGATGATCCTGGTGGTACCATGGTAGCCAATCAGGATAAGGCCGCATACGAACGGGTTACCGGTGATTTTGCCACCGATACGCGTCAGGAAAAACTGGTGAAGTCAACTGAAACTCCAGTTGATGTGCCAGGAAGAGGTGTTGAACAGGCTGCATCATCGCCCCCCGCGGTGCCACGGGATGCCAACAAGGAAGAAAACCGGCTTGCACCAAATACTGCAAGGAATGAAGCTCTTGCCACGCCAGTATTGGAGCCACGCAAGGTCAAGACAGTGACGGTCAACCCGGATGGTACTGTGGTCAGGTCACAATCATCGACGCCGCTGCAGGCGGCAGCTCCGCCAGTAGATTCGAATTCGATCGGTGGTGCTGTTTCCACGGGTCAGATCGGAGTGCCGGCCACCCGGCCAAACGCGTTGAACCAGCCAACACAGGTCGCCGATACAAGCAATAGCGGCGCGCCGCTTGCATTGTCGCCCAATCCTGCAGAAACAAGGTTGAGCAGATCACCATTCCCCAATGAAAGTTCGGCAGCATCCGCGCCAGTTGCCAATACAAACACAGATCAGGTTTCGACCGCATCGACACCTATTGGTACAGCTCCGGTGCAAGCTGAAAGCGAGCCGGTCAAGGTTGCCAGCGCGACGCCTAACCCGCCAGCGCCGGTTGTCTCCAATACGTCCAATACCGCTGCATCTGCGGGAAGCTGGGCAGTCCAGATTTCCTCGCAACGCAGTGCTGAGGACGCACAAACGACCTATCAGAAGATGCGTGAACAATATTCGGACGTCAGTGGCAATCAGCAAATGTCAATTCAGCGCGCTGAAATTGAAGGCAAGGGTGTATTCTTCCGGGTTCGCGTGATGGCGCAATCGCGAGACGAAGCATTGGATATTTGTTCAAAACTGAAATCTGCTGGTGGCAGCTGTTTTGTAACTCAGTAGCTTTTTACCACACCAATACAGGTAAATATGATACGGCG
>JBPCWJ010000293.1:0-4836 GCA_051009635.1 Rhizobiaceae bacterium | reverse complement strand
CCCAATATACGGAGCCTGGTCAGCGATTCCAGGGCTCGCGAAGCGTCTTCAGGCAATCTGGTTTCGGTCAGTTCCACTATGAAATTGTCCGGCTTCATTTCCGAGAACCGAATAATGTCTGCCAATTGGTCAGGAAATTGCGGATTGGACAGGATTGAACCGGAGACGTTGAAGGATATGCGGATATTTTCATCGACGAGCGGAAACAACCGCGCGCAGTCCTCGCAGATCATTTCCACAACGCGCCACGTAATATCCGTGATTTTTCCGTTTTGCTCTGCGAGATTGATCATCTGGCCCGCATCAAACAACTTGCCCTGCTCATTGCACATTCTGGCCAAGACCTCAGCGCCAGCCAAACACCCGGATCGAAGGTTGATACGTGGTTGATAAACAGTGAAGAGCCGCGAGTTTCGAAGTCCGGAATTGATTTCACTGATGTCTATTTCGGGTGTATCATCCGGCTCGGGTCCAGTTGAGGCGGATTTAGCAGGCAGGCTGCAATTTCCCTGAAATCAACCGGCTTTTTGAATATTGCGATGCAATTCAGGCCAAGCATGCTGGCCAGACTTCCGGCGCTGTTGCGAACATTTTCATGTTCACCTGATATGAGCACAAGCCTTCCCCCAAATCCGGATTCGCTGAGGTGCCTGAGAAATTCCACCCCATCACAATTGGGCATGCTCAGATCTAGTGTCACGACATCAATATGTTCAGCCTGCTGATTGAGAATCTGCAGACCGGCAATTCCATCGGAAGCGGGGATAACCTTGCAGGAACCACTGTCATACAGAACTTCTTCAAGCAAGGTCCTGAAGACAGGGTTATCATCGACAATTAGCACGGTTGGTCCTGCAACCTGACCGGTTGCCTGACACGCATGCATAAGGTGGCCTTTGCCCATTTCCTGCCCTCTATTCATCCTTCAGGACAATCGCGTGGGGTCGGGTTGCCTGTTGCCTGCTGTCAAACCAATAACCAAAATCCGATAAGAAATTGCAAACACCGGGAAGAAATTTCGATTTTTGATGATATTTGCGGTTTTCGGGCGCTTATCGGGTGTGGGATTAACGATTTCTCCGTTCTTGCGTGAGAGTTTGCAAGGATGCAAACCAATATTGGAGCATTTTTTACTTGCCATCAAAGCAGCTCGGGGAACCAAAATCACCGGCAATACCGCAAAACGGGGAAGATGCGGCAATCAAACCAGCCAAGAGTTTGCGATTTCGCATTTCGCTGACGCTTGGCGCTATTGTCGCAGCGATCTTCCTTTTTGCTACATTGCTAGCCGGATGGAACAGCTATGTTGAGCAGGTTTCCGCTTCAAAAACCCATTTCAAAGGTGTAGCTGCAATCCTGGCAACATCAGTTGCAAAGGATTTTCGTGAGAAAAATCGTCCTGCAGTCCTACAATCGCTGACCGCCATACGCGGAATAAACGAAATCAGCTATGTGACCATTGCCGACAGTGAGGGCAAACGTTTTGCTGAAATCGGCTCCGGCTCCTATCTGAAATCAGAAGAACAGGAAATAGAAGATCTCTCGCCATTTGAACTTCTGGTGCTGAATAGAAGCTGGATCCACCATGAAATAGTTCAGGCAGGGTCGAAGATCGGCGATATTTACATGCTGACCGATCTTTCAGGTGTCAGAAACAATGTGCTCAAGTCCATTGCGATTAATGTATCCATCGCTGCGCTAGCCGGGCTAGTTTCAATCTTCATTGCACTCAAATCGGTGAGCAGAATATTGGCACCGCTGACCGGCCTCTCACAGCTCATGCGCGGAATTGGAGATGATGGCAAATACACAGAGCGTGCAGCTATCGATGGCAAGGGCGAAATTGCAGCACTCGCCCAATCATTCAATTCGATGGCAAGCCAGATACAGCGGCGTGATGCCCAACTGACCGAGTATCAACTCAATCTGGAAAACATGGTTCAGACCCGTACAGAAGAACTGAAGATTGCCCGGGATGATGCCGTCTCGGCAAATCAGGCCAAGTCGGAATTCCTTGCCACAGTCAGCCACGAAATCCGTACGCCCATGAACGGTATCATGATCATGGCCGAATTAATGTCCGATGCCCCGATGTCCGGCCGCCAAAGGCGCTATGCCAATATTATTCGCCAATCGGGTGCCGGCATGTTGGCTATAATCAATGACCTACTTGATCTCTCCAAGATCGAGGCAGGCAAGATGGAACTGGACCCGGCTGAAATCGATCCTGACAGCATCGTCATCGGTGTTGCCGGACTGCTTTGGGAAAATGCAGCATCGAAACAGGTTGATTTGTCCTGTTATGTCTCATCCGGAATACCGGATAAAATACTGGCCGACTCGATAAGGCTTTCCCAGATAATTACAAATCTTGTTGGAAATGCCATCAAGTTCACAAGCAATGGCAGCGTTTCGGTGGAGGTGAATTCAATCGCGCCTCTAGACCCGGCCCGAACGCGACTCCGGTTTGAAGTTACAGATACTGGTCTGGGAATCCCGGCTGACCGCATAGACAGCATATTCAACCGTTTCGAGCAGGCTGATAAATCAACCTCAAAGGACTATGGCGGAACCGGACTCGGGCTTTCGATTTGCAAGAAATTGGTAAGGGCGATGGATGGTGACATAGGTGTCGTCAGTGAACCGGGCAAAGGGAGTACGTTCTGGTTCGAAATTGAAGTTGATGCTGTTGCTTCAGATGGATCTGCTGTGAACCATGTTGCTGATGACATGCCGGTGAGGGCGGATCACAAAAACATCACCATTATTTGTAGTTCAAAGGGAAATCTGCTCGCACTCACCCGAGGGTTTGAAGATCTCGGGCATAGTGTCACGCGCCAGGAGAGATTGGACCCGGGCGGCATCAGCAAAGGAGAGTTCGATGCCATATTGTGTGAGCCTGACGTTGCGCTGAAACTTCACGGCGAATCACCAAACACACCACTAATCGCCTTGACCACAATGGGCGACAATGAGCAGGAACTTCGCGAAGCAGTACCATATTGCGACTTGCTGATCCTTCCCTGCGGGCGCAAACAGCTAAAGGAAGTCAAACTGGAAAGTTCGTCTGATACCGATGAAAGTATATCCAGCTTCACAGCAGACAACGCTGAGCATCTGAAACCTGAATTTGCGGGAATTAACGTCCTGGGTGTCGATGACAATCTCGTAAATCGTACGGTCTTGCGTGATGCATTGAACAGGCTAGGTGCAACAGTTGAAACTGCAACCTCTGGACCGGATGCACTCAGGATCATCGAAGACAGACATTTCGATCTGATCTTCATGGATTGCTCCATGCCGCAAATGGACGGGTTTCAGGCCACAGCGGCAATTCGCGAACTCGAAGGGAAATCCCAAACAAAGCGGATTCCCATAATCGCTCTTACCGCACACATATCCGGACCGGAGGCCGAGCGCTGGCGTGAAGCCGATATGGATGGATATCTGGCAAAGCCGTTCACGATGAAAAGCCTTTCCGGTGCCCTGTCTCAAGCCTTGGACAAAACCCCGCAAGTTGAAATGAATTCCGCTGAAGAACGTACCGCCGAAAGGCGCAAAAGTGATATTCCTGGGGACAAGACCTCAAGTGAAGATGTCGATATTCCAGAGCAGTTGATAGACCCGAAAACAATGGAATTGCTTGCCTCGCTGGGTCACAAATCGGGAACAAGTGCTGCAAGCAGGATATTTGGTCTTTATCTCAGTACCGCTGATCCTGCGCTGGAAGAACTGGCCGCCATAATCTCAGAGGAATCTGCCCAGAACTTCGCTCGAGCGGTACATAATTTCAAGTCAATGAGCCTTAGCAGCGGCGCCAGTGCGGTGGCAGCCATTGCGCAACAAATGGAAACGCTTGCCAATAAGGGTGAGGTTCGCCGCGCTGGAGAGCGTATTCAGGAACTTGAGGATGTCTATGCCCACACCCGCGATGCAATGAACAAGCTGATAGATGGGTCGAAATCCGAAGAACATTCTGTGGCAGTCAATAGCTGACAGATTCCTTCTGGCTACCGATATGTCTGAGAGATATTCCGTCAGCATTGAAGACGTGCATTTTTTCGGGCTCTGCAGTCAACTTGATATTTGATCCGCGCTCAAAACTTTGAGTTCCGGCGATTTTTGCAATCAGGGGTTCATCACGCCCCGCTACATCGACATAGACCATTGTTACTTCACCCAGCGACTCCACCAGCGAGACCTGACCCTGCAAAACCGGCTTGGTGTTGCCTGTTGCAATTGAGAGATCTTCGGGGCGAATGCCGAATGTTGCGCTCTTGCCTTCCAGCGCCTTGGCTGATTTGACCGGAGCGATGACCTTGTGACCATCAGGAAGTTCGACCGCAGTCTTCGTGCCTGATTTCGTAATCTTTGCAGGAACGATATTCATTGCCGGAGAACCGATGAATTGCGCAACAAACAGGTTGCGGGGATTGTCGTAAAGCTCCAGCGGCGACCCAACCTGTTCGATATTTCCTGCGGAAAGGACAACAATCCGGTCCGCAAGGGTCATGGCCTCCACCTGATCATGGGTGACATAGATCATAGTCGAACCCGGCATGCTCTCATGCAGTTTAGCAATTTCGATCCGTGTTGCTACGCGCAGGGCAGCATCCAGATTTGATAATGGTTCATCAAACAGGAAGACTTTCGGATTTCGAACAATTGCCCGGCCAATGGCAACACGCTGTCGCTGGCCGCCTGACAAGGCCTTTGGCAGCCTGTCCAGATAAGGTTCCAGTTGCAGTATTTCGGCAGCTTCACCCACTCTGCGTTTGATCGCGGCCGGGTCAGCCTTCGCGATGCGTAGCCCGAACGTCATGTTGTCAGAGACAG
>JBPCWJ010000292.1:0-3796 GCA_051009635.1 Rhizobiaceae bacterium | reverse complement strand
CCAATAGGAGTTCGTTGAACCTCGGATTCTTCCACCGGGATTCATTCCACGCGGCATCATCCTTATAGGCAAGCGTGAACATCACATCAGGCGTCGGCCGTGCACCCCACGATACCAGGCAGTATGGCTTCTTCAGCCAAACATCGGAGTAATATCCGTCATTTGGTTCACGAACGACATCGATTGTGATGCCAGCCGCTTTTGCCTGCTCTGCATAAAGAACTGCCATGTCAACAGCACCTGCATAGACGCTGTCAGCAGTACTGAGGCTGATTTTCAGTCCCTCGGCTCCGGCTTTCTTCAACAACGATTTTGCCTGATCGGGATCATATTCACGCTGTTCGACATCATCCGGCCAATAAGGCTGGGCAGGCGATAGATGAAAATCATTGGCCTTGGTAGCGGCACCAAAGGCGATCTTTTCAATGATCTCATCCCGGTTCATTGCCAGCTTCAAGGCATTACGCACATCGACATTGTCGAATGGAGCTGTGTCACAGTGCATCGGCAAGGTTATCGCGGCTGCCGACGGAATATTGTCAACAACGATATTCGGATCACGTTGCAGCAGCGCCATGGTTTTCAGTTCAACCAGCGACACGCTATCCACATCGCCGGTAACCAGGGCAGTCTGACGTGCATTCGGATCGTTCAGAACGAGGATTTCGACCGTATCGAAATAGGCACCTTCACCGTGCCAGCCATCGTGACGACTTAACTTCCAGCTTACACCGAACTCTCCGTTGTCAATTTTGTACGGCCCTGCGCCATCGCCATTTTTCCATTCAATCGTACCATCATCGTTGGCAGGGCAAATTGCCATGTGATAGTCGGTCATCAACCATGGGAAATCTGCATTTCCACGGCCCAGCTTTACGATGATTGTATAATCGCCGTCCTTGGTGATGTCCGTGACATCTGCCAGCAATGACTTTGCTGCCGACGTTGATGCGTCACCCCGGTGATGATTGAGCGAAGCAATCACATCCTCCGCAGTCAGTTTTTTACCGCTATGGAAAGACGCCTTGTCTGTAATCTCAAATGTCCATTGAGAAGCATCATCATTTGCCGACCAATTATTTGCAAGATCGGAACCCAGTGATCCATCACCATTGATCATGGTTAGATAGCAGCGATGAGTATGTGCCAGGAAAATCATCTGACGCGTGGTGTAGGATCCCGGATCATGGGTATCGCCGGTGTTACCGTCATGCAGACCCCAGCGAAAGTTACCACCCTTCTTGGGTTGTGCCGCAGCCGTCTTTGTCCACAAGCCGGTTGCTGTGGTGGCAGTGATGCCAGCTGCGAGAGAATAGCTCATGAATTCCCGCCGGGATAGTTTGCCCCGTTTGGCGGCATCAGCCATCTTCGCTAACAAAATATCTTGATTTTTATGATTCATCCTTGGTTCCTCCTTGAATCATTTATTGGCCGGCGTGCAAGCCGGTCGATGCTCGGCCCGAGATTACTTTCCCGGTTACCGGGCATTTGCCCTCATGGCCGTAGAAAAACATGATAAACTCACGATATCTACCCCATCCTTAGACTTATTGGGTTCTGATTTGTAAATTGACGGTTTCAACACGAAAATTTATTAAATATTTCAGCCATTTACACAGTAAAATCAGGAAAACCGGCAGAAATCTCAAACTTACCTGGACCCGGCAGTTCCCAACCATTCAGTTGATAACTGATACATTCGAAACATTTTTCAATCCAAAAGCCGCTGGATTGAAACGTCACCAGATCAATCATTACGAAAGAAATGCCGATATCAGGCCTGCCGCAATGTGGCGCGGCACAGCGTTTCAGCAAAAATTTGTGATCAGGATTGGAAGATATATGAGCATGCAACAGGTTGGAGGACTTGAAAGTGAAGACACGGCTTTCGTCCAGTTTTGGAACGATATACTAGCTCCCAAGTTCATCCGCTTCAAACACATATTGGTGGACGGTCTCAGTCTCCATTCAGAAGCAATATTCCCCAACCTGCCAATCAATTCCGGGGACCGTATCCTTGATGTTGGATGTGGCTTTGGTGATACCGCGATCAGGCTAGCAAAAATCGCCGGACCAGATGGTCAGGTAACAGGCGTGGATTGTTGTGATGCATTTCTTTCCTTTGCCAGAAACGATGCGGCAGCGCGAAGAATTGCAAATGTCAGATTTGCGCGTTGTGATGCAGAGATTGCGCTTCCGGCTGAAAATCTCGACTTCGTATTTGCCAGATTTGGCACCATGTATTTCTCAAATCCGGTTGCAGGCCTGCGCAACATGCGCCGATCACTCAAACCGGGCGGTCACATGACGCACATTGTCTGGCGCAATCCCGACGATAATCCATGGTACGCAATGGCCAGGGACATCGCACAACGGCATCTACCGCAGCCGGGAGAAGACGCTTCCACCTGCGGACCGGGTCCATTTTCCATGTCAGACCGGGAAACCGTGACGCAGATGATGAAATCGGCCGGATATACAAACATCACCTTCAAACGCATCGACGCACCGGTACTGATCGGAAACAATATCGAAGACGCAATTGCATTTCAGTTTGCAATCGGTCCGGTGAGCGAGGCTTTTCGGGAAGCCGGGGAAGAGGCCGAACAAAAACGCGATGAGATCGAGGCCGAACTGGCAGAGGCAATTGGCAAGCAGAAGGTTGGTACATCAGGAATATTAATGGACAGCTCGTCCTGGGCAATTAGCGCCACTAATCCGCATGGCTAGGAAGAACGTATAGATAGCCTGAAACAATTGAAACCTTTCCCACACTTATTCATGCAGAGCTGAAACACTCGATTACCAAATGAGCTTCATCGGACAGCGATACACAAACCAAACTGAAAGATGAAAAGATGAGATACTCAAATTACAGGGCAGTTCCAGAAGCTGCAAATTCACCGCACCATGATTTTCAGGCAGGACGGTCTCGCGATTGCACTCCCTTGATCATGAAAGCAATGGCCAGCTATCTGCGTAATGGCGAACAGGCAACCCAATTGTTCTCGCCAGCCGCGCAACTTCACAAAAATGCCGCGTAATGATTATTTGTGCTCCAAAGGGGAAGTCAGGCACTTTCCGGGTCGTAGACATAACCAATGCCCCGCACTGTCTTGATAATTGCGGGTTTGTCAGGATGTGTCTCAATCTTCTTGCGAAGTCTGGAGATACGAATATCTATGCTGCGATCAAATGGATCCCAGGAGCGATCATGGGCTTGTTCCAGAATCTGGTCTCGGTTGAGCACCCTGCCCCGGTTTTCGGCAAACAGTTTCAATAAATTGAATTCCATGGCGGTTAGCGGTATCTCATCTCCGTTGGCCCCAACCAGTTTGGCCGCTTCAATATCAAGTACACATTCCCCAAAAATTGCTGTTCCCGTCGATTCACCGGTATTGGTCGCCATTGCCGGATTTCTGCGCAGGACAGCCTTGATCCTCGCTTCCAATTCTCTCAGATCGACCGGTTTTCCAAGATAGTCATCAGCACCCATTTCAAGCCCGATGATCCGGTCCACAGCGTCACCTGCTGCTGTCAGCATTATTACCGGTGTGCTGTCTTCCAGCCTGAGGTTTCGAAGAGCAGTCAAGCCATCTTCGGCAGGCATGTTAATATCCAGAATTATCAGATCCACATCACCAGATGACAATACAGCGCGTAATTGCTCCGCATTCGACGCAGTTGTCACTGCATAACCGCGCTTTCCAAGATATTCCTGAAGCATCTCGCGTACATCAAGTTCGTCATCGCAGACCAGTATGCGGATGTTCTTGGCGTCCATCTAGTTCTTCTC
>JBPCWJ010000291.1:0-3883 GCA_051009635.1 Rhizobiaceae bacterium | reverse complement strand
GCATAAGGCTCGTCAGGATTTCATTGGCATTGAATCGAGCCTTCAGAAGTGCAGGTATTCCGGCATATAAAGCTCCACCAATCATCGCCATTATGAGCATCAATGGAAGCGTCAGGACATTTTGGAACCCCGGCATGAGAACTGGAATCATTGAGCCAAATATTGCTCCAATTATGAATTGGCCTTCCGCACCGATGTTCCAGTTGTTTGACCGGTAACAAACACACAGGCCTACGGCGATCATGATTAGAGGACCGGCTTTCACTGCCAATTCATGCGCTGACCAAACCTGGGACAGTGGATCGATGAAATAGTAATAGAGGCCGGTGAGTGGGTTTTTCCCCAGCGCCATGAAAATGATGGCGCCGAAAATCAATGTCAGGCCGAATGCGATGAATGGTGACATCAACATGAAGAAATTGGAATGCTGCGGGCGTTTGATCAGTTCGACACGCATTAACCGTCAACCCCGCTGCTAGCACCGCTTCCGTGGTCATGCTCTTCTACCTCAGGCAATACATGCCCGGGATTGGCGCCCCCCATAAGCAATCCTATCTTCTCATAGGTTGCGTTTTCTATCGGAATTGGTTCCGACAGCGCACCATCATGCATGACGGTAATACGGTCTGAAATTTCAAAGATTTCATCAAGGTCCTGGGAAATCACCAAGACAGCCGAGCCTGATTGGGCAAGATCCATCATTGCCTGACGAATACGTGCCGCCGCACCGGCATCTACTCCCCAAGTCGGTTGATTGACAATCAGAAGCGAGGGTTGCCGGTCAAGCTCGCGACCCATGATGAATTTCTGGAGATTTCCTCCTGAAAGCGATGACGCATCAGGATTGTCGCCGGTTTTCCGAACATCCATCTCCTCACAGATCCGCGCGGTCGCATCGAGCGATATGTCCGCGCGGATCAGCCCAAGCTTACCCATTCGCAAAAATGCTGCACTGTCCGAACCATGGCGGGATAGCAACAAATTATCTGAAAGGCTGAGGTCCGGAATGGCACCATGGCCAAGGCGCTCCTCAGGAACAAAGGACGCACCGAGCCGACGCCGGTCGTTAATTCCACGCGAGCCGCAGCTATTATCCCGTATTTTTATTGCGTTGGTATCAGGAATTATGTCTTCACCTGAAACCAGTCTGAAAAACTCGCTTTGCCCATTACCTGCCACGCCGGCTATCCCGACAACCTCTCCACCGCGAACCGTGAGATTGACATTCTTCAACGCAATGGCAAACGGGCTGCCGGCCGGAAGATTTGCGCCGGAGATTTCAAGTATTGGATCACCAATCTTGCCTGCAGCTTGCCGGTTGGTCTGGTCCACACTTGTACCCACCATCAAAGAGGCAAGAGATTCGGCAGTCTCTTCGGCGGGGTCGCATTCGCCTACAACCTTGCCATGGCGCAATATGGTGGCGTGATCACACATTCTTTTGACTTCTTCAAGTCTGTGAGAAATGTACAGGATCGAGCGGCCTTCTGATCTCAATCTCTCCAATGTCTCGAACAGATTTTCAGCTTCCTGCGGGGTCAATACAGATGTTGGCTCATCAAGGATGATCAGCTCCGGATTTTGGAGGAGACATCTAACAATCTCGACCCTTTGTCGTTCTCCTACCGAAAGGTCTCCGACGATGGAATGCGGATTTAGCGGAAGGCCATAGTCAATTGAAAGCTGTCTTGCTTTTTCGGCTACATCGCTAGTCGCAAACGATGGCTCAAGCGACAATAGGATATTGTCGGCAACAGACAGGGAATCAAACAAGGAAAAATGCTGGAAAACCATCCCGATGCCGGTCTGGCGTGCCATGGAGGGTGAGGTAATGTTTACCGGCTTACCACGCCACAATATCTCACCGGAATCCGGCTGTAATGATCCATACAGCATTTTCACCAAAGTGGATTTTCCTGCACCATTCTCCCCAAGCAGGGAATGGATTTCTCCTGACGCAACTGACAGGCTGACATTGTCATTGGCCTTGAGGGGTCCAAATGATTTTACAATCTGACGAACTTCCAGCATTGGAGTGGCGTCATTGCTTGCCGAGGATTTAGCTGCCTGCGGCTTTTTCGACTGCTTTTTCTTGTTATCTTTTTTACTCGACGCCATAGGCGTATTTGAAAGCGGCTGGAGCAAAAAATCCAGCACAAACATTGTTCAAATCCAATTTTCGTAGGTTTTCCACCAGCCAAACCGTCGTTTTTTGGGTAGATTGTTGAAAAACTGTGCAGTTCCGCCGGTTTATTTTGTGTTTTTCCGTTTCCGCACCTGAATGTTGAAAACTTCCACAAGGGCTGAAAACGCCATTGCAAAATAAACGTAACCGCGCGGGATATGGAAACCCAACCCATCTGCAACCAGTGACACACCGATCAAAAGCAGAAATGACAGCGCCAACATCTTGATGGTTGGATGGCGGTTGATGATTTGTGAAATAGCACCGGAAGCCAGAAACATGACAATAACCGCGACGATAACTGCCGCGATCATCACTTCAACATCATCTGCCATACCGATAGCTGTGATGATGCTATCTACCGAAAATATCAGATCGATCAGGATAATCTGCCCAATGACAAAGGAAAATGCCTTGCCCGCCAGACGCTTTGCCTCCTGCTCTTCAGTCTCGCCTTCAAATTCCTCGTGAATTTCGCTGGTTGCCTTATAGAGCAGAAACATCCCACCGGCGATGAGTATCAAATCCCGCCAGGAGAATTCCTCACCAAATACGGTGAATAGCGGCGTTACCAGTTTGGTAATCCAGGCCAGTAGTACAAGAAGCACAATTCTGAATATCAACGCCAGCGACAATCCGATGGCGCGGGCCTGACGTTGTTTGTCCGGTGGTAGCCTGGAAACGATTACGGAAATGAATACGATATTGTCGATGCCAAGAACAATTTCCATCACCGTCAAAGTTGCGAAGGCTAGCCAGGCATTCGGATCGTACAGTAATTCCATTCTCTACCGGATTTCCATTTCCCTGGATTGAGGTGAATCTAACGCAGTTTCCCGGTTATCTGGAGGATAAATCCGATGAAAAATAGGTACAGGCCGGAGCCTGCAATCATCACGTCAACCCAGACCGGGCTATCAAGATCATAAAACAGGGCAATCAGGGCACCAGCGATCCAGATCCCCAAGACCGTCAGCGTAGTATTGCGCATGGTTTTCACCCGAACCGGATGAACAAATATAATCGGTACAAATGTCAGTATGGCTGTAATGACTACCAGAACGAATGACAGCGTTTCTGATGGAGACACGATAAATATCGTGAATACGACCATATTCCAGCAAACCGGAAATCCTATGAAGCCGTAATCCTCGCTTTTCATTCGCGTGTCAGCATAATAGATGGCGCTTGTAATCACGATTATTGCAGCCGCGGTGAAGGAAAAATAGCGCCCCATAATTCCGCTTTGATAGAGTATGAAAGCAGGGATCATGACGTAGGTCACATAATCGATGACCGAGTCCAACATGTCGCCGGACCAATAGGGCCACCATTTTCTGACCTCGAGTTTTCTCGCTAGTGGACCGTCAATACCGTCCACCAGCAAAGCTATACCAAGCCAGAAAAATGCCATTCTGAAATCGGCTTCTGCCGTTGCCACCAGTGAAAGAAAGGCCAGAAACGCGCCAGAGGCTGTAAGAATATGTACGCCGAACGCCCACAAAGCGTCCTTTGGATGTCCGAACACAGTACGCCAGCCTCACAACTGCAGTTTTCCAAGTCGTATCAGGTTTGTTTTTATATTTCCATGCCCGCAAATAACACTGCATTGCCCAATTATTTCTGGTTGGCGCAATATGTCACCTGTATATCCAGGCAACTGAAATTATATTTGTTTCAATCAGGTGACGCCAGAGA
>JBPCWJ010000290.1:0-7292 GCA_051009635.1 Rhizobiaceae bacterium | reverse complement strand
TCTCGAATCTGTTTATTGCGAGCAGGTCACACCATAAGTCGCGAATCAAACAAGACTGTCCACGAAAATCTGAATCTTCCTGATTCACCTTCAAGAATTTCCTGGCGAGTTCCAAATCGTTGAAAATCGGGCATTGAAATCGTCGCAAATGCATGGGATTCAGCCATTCCAGAGCATTTATATCCACAACACTCATTTCGAATCATGCAGGAATACAACTTGCCCGAAAAATCAACACTAATAATCTTGTGAATACGGCGGGGTTTCGATGTAAATTGTTGATTTCTAAGCGTAATCACCTGGAATAATTTTTCCACGCTATTCACATGACAGACACAATATCTGGTATCCGCAATTTTCTTTGTGACAAGACCTTGACGAAAAAAACCGAGTCACCGTACCGTCTGCATGTCCATTACGTTGCGTTACATGGACCGGTCACATCACCGCTGGGGAATTATTGTGTTTTGCTGGTGTTTTGGCTGAAGGTGGAAGTTTATCACCGAAATTTCATGTTCTGGCCCGGGGAATTACTCAGGAATTGGATTTCCTTGCGACCGGAAAGTTTTGTCTTTTTTTGGGTTGGGAGTAGCAATTCAAACCTGTTGGTAACCGCGCGTTAACACTATATTTAGTGTTTGCAAGGATGCTGATAACAAGATATGGATTGCTTCATCATGACGACGGGATTAGTTTTGATCACCGTCATGATGCAAAAACAAAAAATGTACGAGGCGCAGGCAGGGTTTGAGTATGGACCCAGGGCTGGCTTGGATATCAAGCCGGTAGACGGCGGACTTTGCCCGAATTTTGGCTCTTTACGGGGTCAAGTTGTTGATGGGCCGGATTCGGGCGGCACACATAAGAGGGACGACAAAATATGCAAATAGAGCGGCGCTATACGAAAGAAGGTCAGTCTGCTTATGAAGGAGTCGCGTTTCGCGACGCCACCAGTGAAATACGTAATCCGAATGGTTCTGTTGTTTTTCGTCTTGAAAATATCAAGGTGCCCGAGGCTTTCAGTCAGGTTGCTGCCGATATCCTCGCCCAGAAATATTTTCGCAAGGCCGGTGTTCCGGCGCATCAGAAAAAAATCGAGGAAAATTCCGTTCCCTCATGGCTCTGGCGGTCAGAGGCTGACGAGGAAGCCTTGGCAAAATTGCCAAAAGAAGAGCGCTATGGCCCCGAAATGGATGCTCGCCAGGTTTTCGACCGTCTGGCTGGTACCTGGACTTATTGGGGCTGGAAAGGCGGTTATTTCGACCGCGAGGAAGATGCCCGCGCATTCTTCGATGAGCTCTGCTACATGCTGGCCACACAAAAAGTGGCACCAAATTCGCCGCAATGGTTCAATACCGGCCTGCATTGGGCCTATGGCATTGATGGTCCGGCACAAGGCCACCACTATGTCGACCCGTTCAGCGGCAAGATGACAAAGTCGAAAACGGCTTACGAACATCCCCAGCCCCATGCCTGTTTCATCCAGTCTGTTCACGACGATCTTGTCAATGAAAACGGCATCATGGATCTGTGGGTACGTGAGGCGCGGCTGTTTAAATATGGCTCGGGCACCGGTTCGAATTTCTCCATGCTTCGCGGCGAAGGCGAAAACCTCTCCGGCGGTGGCAAGTCTTCGGGCCTGATGAGCTTCCTGAAAATCGGCGACCGCGCTGCCGGCGCGATCAAGTCCGGTGGCACGACGCGCCGCGCCGCCAAGATGGTGGTTGTCGACATCGACCATCCCGATATCGAGCAATATATCGACTGGAAGGTTCGCGAAGAGCAAAAGGTCGCCGCCCTGGTGACCGGTTCGAAAACCGTCTCCAAGCACATGAAGGCGATCATGAAGGCCTGCATTAATTGCGAAGGCGACAATGATGACTGCTTCGATCCGAAACGCAATCCTGCACTGAAACGCGAAGTACGCGCTGCCAAGAAGGCCGCTGTTCCGGAAAACTACATCAAGCGCGTTATCCAGCTTGCGCGCCAGGGCTATACCGATATCGAATTCCCGGTCTACGACACCGACTGGGATTCGGAAGCCTATCTGACCGTTTCCGGCCAGAACTCCAACAACTCGGTTTCGGTGAAGGATGAATTCCTCCGCTCGGTGGAGGCTGACGGTGAATTTGACCTGATCCGCCGCACCGACGGCAAGCTTCACAAGACCATCAACGCCACCGAATTGTGGGACAAGATCGGCAATGCAGCCTGGGCTTCGGCTGATCCGGGCCTGCACTTCAACACCACCATGAATGACTGGCATACCTGCAAGGCGGCCGGACCAATCCGCGCCTCCAATCCGTGCTCGGAATACATGTTTCTGGACGACACCGCCTGTAACCTGGCTTCTCTCAACCTGCTGCAGTTCCGCGATGACGCGAAGGCAAGCGAGGAAGACCAGCTCGCATTCGATGTCGAGAGCTTCGAACATGCCTGCCGCTTGTGGATGATCGTGCTGGAAATCTCCGTCATGATGGCGCAGTTCCCGTCCAAGCAGATCGCCAGGCTTTCCTACGAATACCGTACTACAGGTCTCGGCTTTGCCAATATTGGCGGGTTGTTGATGACCTCCGGCATTCCCTATGATTCAGAAGAAGGCCGCGCAATCTGTGGTGCCATCACAGCGATCATGACCGGCATCTGCTACACCACCTCGGCACAGATGGCCGGTGAGTTGGGCACCTTCCCCAATTACGAGCGGAACCGCGATCACATGCTTCGCGTCATGCGCAACCATCGCCGCGCCGCCCATGGTCAGGCCGTTGGTTACGAGGCGCTGAGCACCAATCCGGTGCCGCTGGACCACAAGAATTGCCCCGACCCTGCTTTGGTTGAACACGCCAAGGCCGCCTGGGACAATGCGGTTTCGCTCGGCGAGGAACATGGCTACCGCAATGCGCAGTCAACCGTGATTGCCCCGACCGGCACGATAGGCCTGGTCATGGATTGCGACACCACCGGCATTGAACCGGATTTCGCCCTGGTGAAATTCAAGAAACTCGCCGGCGGCGGCTACTTCAAGATCATCAACCGCGCGGTTCCCTCCGCCCTGCGTACGCTGGGCTATACCGAAGCAGAAATCGGCGAGATCGAGGCCTATGCCGTAGGCCATGGCAATCTCAACCAGGCACCGGCAATCAATCCCGGTTCACTGAAGGCCAAGGGCCTGAGCGACGAGACCGTCGAAAAGATCAACGGCGCGCTGAAATCTGCCTTCGACATCAAGTTCGTCTTCAACCGCTGGACGATTGGCGATGACGTGCTGACCGAGCTCGGTGTCGAACCCGAACAGCTCGAAGATCCCGAATTCGATCTGCTCGCCTTCCTCGGCTTTTCCAAGAAGGATATCGAGGCCGCCAATATCCACATTTGCGGTGCGATGACGCTGGAAGGCGCGCCCCACATGAAGGAGGAGCACCTGCCCGTCTTCGATTGCGCCAATCTGTGCGGCAAGATCGGCAAGCGCGTGCTTTCGGTCGAAAGCCATATCCGCATGATGGCCGCTGCCCAGCCCTTCATCTCCGGCGCGATTTCCAAGACGATCAACATGCCCAACGAGGCAAGCGTCGAGGATTGCAAATCCGCCTACATGCTTTCCTGGAAACTGGCGCTAAAGGCCAATGCGCTCTACCGCGATGGCTCGAAGCTTTCCCAGCCGCTTAACGCCTCCCTCATCGAGGACGACGAGAACGAGGATGCGGTCGAGGAAGTCGCCGAAGCACCCAAGGCAGCAGCAGCAGCCGTGGTCACCGAGAAAATCGTCGAGCGTATCATCGAAAAGGCGGTGCGCGATCGCGAGAAAATGCCCGACCGGCGCAAGGGTTACACCCAGAAGGCCAATGTCGGCGGCCACAAGGTCTATCTGCGCACCGGCGAATATGATGATGGCCGCCTCGGCGAGATCTTCATCGATATGCACAAGGAAGGTGCCGCCTTCCGCGCCATGATGAACAATTTCGCCATCTCCATCTCGCTCGGCCTGCAATATGGCGTGCCGCTGGAGGAATATGTCGAGGCCTTCATCTTCACCAAGTTCGAGCCGGCCGGCATGGTCATGGGCAATGACGCGATCAAGAATGCCACTTCCATTCTCGATTACGTCTTCCGCGAACTGGCCGTCTCCTATCTCGACCGGCATGATCTGGCCCATATCGACACCTCGAACTTCTCCAATACCGCGCTCGGCAAGGGCATTGAGGAAGGCCGTTCGGGGCCGATATCCAAGGGCCTGACCCGAGGCCATGACCCTTCCTCGGTGGTGAAACTCACCAAGCCGACCGGCGAGCCCAAGGGCGAGGCAAAGCCCTCGGCCAGTCCGGTCAAGCCTGTTGTCACAGCCTCCAAATCCGGCGGCCCGGTCGCGGCAAGTGTTGCCAAACTCTCGCTGGAACTGAACGAGGAACCCTCGGCCTTCAAACGCGACTATGAAGCCGAAGCCCAACCCGAGGCGGAAGCCGCCGCAACCCCGCAAGAGGCCGAAACCCCCTCACCCTCCCAGCAACGCGCACTCGCCGTCGCCCAGGGCTATACGGGCAATTCGTGCACCGAATGCGGCAACTTCACCATGGTCCGGAATGGAACATGTGAAAAATGCGATACCTGCGGAGCGACCAGCGGGTGTAGTTAGAACCACAAGTCAAAGTGGAGCATTGAATTGGAAAGGGCGCCGTGTGGCGCTCTTTTTGACTATTGAATATCATCGATCTGAACAATCTAAATATTAGACTTGTCCAATAACATCAGCGTTCGTTTGCTAACAATCAGAGCATTTGAACAAAACCTTGGAGTACGGTAGAACTCTACTAAATATTTGTCTGATTTTTAATTTTATCTGTTTCTAGATTGTGTCTGATTTTATTATGGGTTTTTTTAAACGCAATTGGAGCGATGCTGATAAGTGGCTAATGGGGCTTGTATTTGCATTAGTTGTAGTAGGCTCTGCTGCACTCACGTTACAATCACCACAAAAAGCCAAAACTCTTATTGCGCTCATCGCTGGATATGATTCAGCCGCAGCTCTAGCTATGCACTACCAGGGCGATGACATCACAAAAATCAAAGTGGAAATTGATGCCAGAATCAGACAATTGGGATTGATGGGCCTCCCTTACCCAGCGGACCCCGGAAATGGCGTTCCTGTTGCTTCATTTGCAAATAGAGTAATTGGCTACTTATCGACCAAAAGCAAAACTCAAACCTGCGCATTTCAACTTGGATTCATCGGCTCGATTGAATCAAACACACCAAAAACCATTCCAGATTTTTCCATGAGAAAGACCGCCAATTGTGCGGGGTTTGCTTATATTTCTCAGCAATCGGATGAAGAATATTTACATGACCTTGTTGAATCCACGAGGGAGACCATTGATGCGAACTTCTAGGGCATAGAGACCGAACTTTTGCTCTAATTACGACATGATTGAAAGCAAAGAACAGTTCAATTCAAGAAAGCACCTCTTCGCTCGCCACCCACCCACGTCACCCTCCCGGACTTGATCCGGGAACAGCCATGCAATCCGGGGTCCATTATGCCCATCGTCGAGCATAGGTGGTTGATGGTGATTTGATTAATCCCACTACTTGAAAACCATATTTAATGTAACTTCAATAAATAGATGTTATAGTGACCGGATATTTTGAATGGGATGAGGAAAAATCCCGCCAATGCAAACGCGATCGCGGCTTTGGTTTCGAAATTGTCGAATATTTCGATTTCGCCGAAGCCATGATTGTTGAAGATAACCGGCAGGATTATGGAGAGCAGCGTTTTCGGGCCTTTGGCTATATTGATGAAGCGGCTTTTTCCATCGTCTTCACGCCACGCGGCGGCAAGCTCCGCATTATCAGCGTCCGGCGGGCGCATGAAAAGGAAATGAAACGCCATGGCAAATCGCAAAAAAACCGGTAACGAAAATCCGGAATGGACCGAAGCGGACTTCAAACACGCAAGGCCCGGCAGCGAAGTCTTGGGCGAGCTGGGCATTCCGGTGCCACCAAGGCGTGGCCGCCCACCTGCCGATGTGACCAAGAAACAGGTAACCCTGCGGCTGGACACAGAAATCATCGAGCATTTCAAGGCTGGCGGCCCCGGATGGCAAACTCGGATCAACGACGCGCTGTCAAAATCAGTGACTGGTAAAAACAAGCAAAAGCGCAAGACCACCAGCGCCTGACACGACTGTGATAGATCGCGGCTGCACCGGCGCGAGAATCACGAAAGAAGTTACGCCACCCACTACGTCACCCCGGATGCCATGCAATCCGGGGTCCATTATACCCTTCGGCTGGCACGGACGGTTAGAACAACAAGGGATACAAGTCCTTCCATTCCGGGTTTTCACGCTCGATCATTTCAATCTTCCAGATTCGGCGCCATTTCTTGATGCGTTTTTCTTCCTCGATGGCCTGAACAATGCAATCATGCTGGCGATACCAAACCAGTCTGAGCACACCATATCTGACCGTGAAACCGGGCAATACGCTATCGCGATGCTCCCATGCACGCCGCGCAATATCATTGGTCACGCCCGTATAGAGCGTACCGCCTTTGCGCGATGCCATGATGTAAACCCACCCACCCATTGCCACAACTATGGTCCGCACAAGTGGAGAACGTCAATGGACCCCGGATTGCATGGCATCCGGGGTGACGCGGTGGTTGGGGCAACCCTCAAGGGGGGGAGATTGGGTTTCGTGCGAAAATCTATCCCCATCCCCAAACTCTCAATTATCCTTGCCCCACTGTTGTCTGACACAAACGCCGGTTTGATATCGCCGTCATTTCGGAGGACAGCAGCAGCGGAGCGGCCGAGGCCATGACCGAAGGGGGACGTGGGCGGCTTACGGAATTGTCCTGGATTTGGTTCGAGACGCCCGAGTGCTTTTTAGCGTTGGCGGCCGGTCCAAGGGCTTTCCAAGAGGGTCCGTCCGGACAGTGTGCTGAATAGCCGGGCGATCACATCAAATCTCCGCGCAGGGTGGTGCGGGCACGCACACAGCCCATAGACATAAGGCGACACCGCCCTGCGGTTTGTGTAACTCTTCTTTTTACTCACGGCAGTCTCCCTGCCGGGAGGTGAATGTGTTTGTCTGATATGACTAATTGCAAATTTGATTCAACAGGCATCGCCCCACCCTGTGCGCCACCCCGGATGCCATGCAATCCGGGGTCCATTATACCGCTCGACTGGTTCGGGCGGTTGTTGTCGCCTTCAGAATTACATTGGCGTATCTACGGGTACCAATGGATCCCGGTTCGCTACTGCGGCCGGGATGACGCAGAGAAAAGG
>JBPCWJ010000289.1:0-5506 GCA_051009635.1 Rhizobiaceae bacterium | reverse complement strand
GTGAAGCGACCGATATATTCTTGCCTATTGACCACAGCGGAAAAATTCCGTCGACCTGTCTGTCGCCGGCAACCAAAGCCATCGGGGCTTTGACTTTATTGCCGATACTCTTGTCACTTAGAAAGATGTTCACCAGCGTTTCAGTTTGTCCATGGCCGCTTAGCCCTGCCAGGCCCACAATTTCACCCGGATACACCTCCAGTGACATGTCTTTTGGGGTTTCATTAGGCCGCACGGACAAAATGGGTGCAGAATCCCTGATACGATCTTTTCCCGTTTGTCTGCCATTTTCCGTTTTTTCGGCGACGCTTCCCATTGCTTCAACCAGGCTGTCGCGGTCAAATAGTTTCGTACCTCGTTCCTCAACAACGGCGCCGTCCAGCATGACAACTATCCGGCTGGTCGTGGTCAGAATCTCGTTCAATAAATGCGAGATAAAAATGCAAGAGCCGCCAGAACTGGTGAATTTACGTACAAATTCGAGCAGCTGTTCGGAAACAATAGCATCCAGTGACGAAGTTGGTTCGTCCAGGATTACAAGCCTCAGTTCGTCGGAATTTCCCGTAAATGCTCTGGAGATTTCTACCATCTGTCTTTTTGCAATTGGCAGGTCACCCACAAAGGCATTGGCTGAAATTCCATGACCTGGAAATATCTCATCCAACTTGTCCAGGATTTGTTTGCTGGCTCTGGACCGCCAGTTAAACCCTCTGATACCGGAGTTCATTATTCTGGCATTTTCTGCGACGGTCAGGTTCGGGCATAGCGACAATTCCTGAAAGACGGTCCGGATGCCCGCTGTCCTTGCATCTGCAATTCCATAGTGTTGAAACACTGCGCCGTTTCGATCTGAAATTGTTCCGCTATCAGGCTGAAGCGAACCTGCCAAAATATGCATGAGCGTAGATTTGCCGGCACCATTGTGCCCCACAACGCCTAACGCCTCACCAGCTTCAACTTGAAGGTTGACGCCGTTTAATGCGTGGACGGCGCCAAAACTTTTCCTGACGCCGTCCAGTTTGATGATGGTATTTAAAGGGTCCGGCATTGGCAAAGAATGTCACGGTTAGCGTTGCCTTGCCATCCTGTTTCGCCGGTTATTTGCCCATGATTACCTTTTTTGCATCTTCAAGGGAGTATTCCACATTGGCAACACCGCCTACTTCAGTTCCGGCAAGCTTTTCTTCAAGGTCGTCTTGATCAACACGCAGGAACGGGACGGTCAGGTCCTTGGGAACATCCGCGCCATCAAGGATTTGTTGGGCAACCCAGAATGCCAGAGTTGAGACACCGGGGGCAATTGAAACGGACATTGTCTCATAGCCATTGGCATCCTTTTGTTCCTTCCACCATTTCAATTCATCCTGGCGATTGCCCATGATAATCAGCGGAGTAGGACGCCCGGCCGCCTTGAATGCCTGCGCTGCTCCATATCCGTCTCCACCTTGTGTCACCACACCTGCTATTTCAGGAAGTGATGGCAGAATGCCTGCTACGGCTTTCTGAGAGACGTCCTGCGCCCAATCGCCATGGACAGAGCCAACAATCTTGAATTGTGGGTTTTCATTAACACCTTCATGTATCCCTGCGCTTATCTCGTCATCGACGAACACGCCGGCAAGACCGCGGATTTCCAGCAGGTTTCCGCCTTCAGGCATGTTTTTTGCAAGATAGATGATTTCCTCTTTGCCCATCTGCTTGAAATCAACAGCGATACGCCATGCACAAGGCTCAGTTACAATTCCGTCGAATGAAACAACAGTTATCCCAGCGTCACATGCTTCTTTCACTGCTCCGTTGAGCGCATCTGGCGATGCAGCGTTAATAACGATCGCATCATAACCTTGCAGAATCATGTTTTGAATCTGTGCGGCTTGCTCCGTCACCTGGTTTTCAGCGGTAGTAAATGCATCCGCCGCGGCTACCACGCCATCCTTGACCGCTGCTTCTCCGTTTTTTGTCCAGCTTTTCAACATCGCCTGACGCCAGGAATTTCCAGCATAGTTGTTGGAAAGCGCTATGCGCTTGTCTGATGTATTTGCAGCAGATATTTGCGCTGCTGCTACCAAAGTAAGGGCAGTTGTGGTGGCCAGTGACACCAATTTCGAAATTTTCATGTTTTCCTCCCACTTGATACCAACAAGTATCTTAGCCGCTCAAATCAATGCTGGAGCTGGCAGTACACGAATGCCTTTCAGGCAAGTTAAGTCAGTATTCCAAAGCACCTGTGATGCTAGTTTCGGCTCCAAATATGGTATGCCGCAAGAAACGATATAACGCTGCGCATATTCGCGGGCGGAATTGCGGATATCCGCATTCCTGAAACCTGATGCGCAATATCATGGAGTCGTAATCAAATTCTTCTGTTGGAATATTCAAGCCACTCATCGAGCTCGTCTTCGCCTGCGGCCAGTCCATCTGAATTTAAAAGGCCTCGCGATATTGCAATCGCTACAGCGCGCGTTCGTGAATTATAAACTGGCCCATCTCCTGCTAGAGAAACCGACTGGTCAATTCCAAGTTTATCGTAGAGATGCTTCAATCGACTTTGCACACCACGGGTTGATATTTTTCGCCTGGCTGCAATTGCCTTGTCCGTCATTCCAAGTGCTATATCGACCAACACTTCGAATTCGCTGTCGCTCAAACCTTCGCGATTGTTTTCGGTACGTTGCTGGACGCCGCGAACTTCACGATCGATGATACATTGATCTTCGCGAAAAACTCCACGTATAGCCAGTTCTAGCCGGTCAACGCTTGCTGTTTTTAGAAGATAGCCGTAGACCGCACCGTTAGGGACAATTCTTGAGATTCCACGCACATAGGCTTCGTCGGCATAGTTTGACCAAAACAGTATCCTCATATCAGGACAATCCCGCCAAATAATACGAGCAGTTTCCACGCCATTGGCATTCGGCATCTGAAGATCCATAATTATTCCGGAAATTTGATGCTTTGCGAGCAGATCCACAGCTTCGGATCCATCTTCAGCTTCATAAATCTCCGCACAATCATCTAAAGCGCTATTCAATGTGGCTTTCAGAAAGCTCCTGTGGAATGGGTCATCTTCAGCAACAAGAAAATTCATTGAATGCTCCGCTGCACATGCCCCAAACCGCGGCCAGTGAGCCGATCAAAAAGACCAGGATCGTGTGAACTGCGATTGCTTTCACAATTGGCGGCCAAAGGATTTGCCAATGAAATAACAATACTGGTTCCACCGCTTTCTTTACAACTGTCAAAAGACAAGGTGGCTGAAATCAAATCTGCACGAACACGCATATTATCCAGACCACCTGTCGACTGATCCCAGTCTTCACGAGGGCCGGAACCATCGTCGGTGACACTGATATTGAGTGCTTCTTGTTCAATTGAAACTTTCACTTCAATCTTTGTGCAATTGCCATGATTAACGGAATTGTTGATTGCCTCTTGAACGATACGAAATATTGCAGTCCTGATCGGATCCTGGCACCGGTCCAGCAAGCCACCGGATTGGTCGACCACACTGGTGGATATTGAAGGTAATACGCCCGTAACGGAACGCTCCAGTTGTGCTTCCACTGCTTGATGAAATCCAAATAATTCCAGAATTCCCGGCTTGGCATTTTCAATTATCCGGCGAAGTTCGCGTGTGCATTGAGCCAAATCATCCCCAATCTGCGTAAGGTCCTGCCGGGTTGCATCTCCGCTCAGGTTAACTCTTTCAATTTGCCGGTAAATACGGGTCAGATCAGCAAGTGTCTGGTCATGCAACTCCATTCCAATCCGCCTGCGCTCACGTTCCATACCTTCTGTCAGGCGTAGAGCGCCCTGGCGTAACGCTTCTGCTTTGCCGCGGGCCGCGCCCTCTGCTCTGGCTGATTTTTCTGCCTGCTGACTGCGGACCAGGGCATAAAAATATGGAGCAATCACATCAGCAATATTTTGCGCAGTTTCCAGATCAGAATTCGAATAAACACCGCGTTTGTGACTTGAGATGTTCAACGCACCACACAATTCTCCGTGTATTTGCAGGGGAACATGCATTCGGCTGTGCAGGCGCGCGTCATAAATGGGTTCATCAAAAGCGCCTTCGAAATGAAATCTTGGGTCTTGACAGGCGTCCTCTGTAATTATGTTGGGAACTTCTCCAGACAATAATTGGCGTATGGGGCTTTTGTCAGTTGGTTGAGGTTCGCTGGCTTCCCCCCAGCTGGTTTCCATTCCAACTTCATAGGCAAAGTGGTAATCCGGCCGGTCAGGCTCGACAATGGTCACATCCATATGGTCGTGAGGAAGTAATTTCTGGACTTCACCAGCAATTTGTCCGAGCACTTTCTTGAAGTCCATTTGACCGGCGACAGCCCTTGAAATAGCAAGGTAATGATAGACAGCGGGCTTTCTTGCTTCAGACATTTATCTTTCTTCCCTTATTCGATTTAAGCACAAAATTTCATTTTGCTGAAACGCCATATCGACTTTGCAGTGTGTCATTCCGCTTTGGGTATTGCGGATATCCGCAGGTTGATTTGCGCCAAGCTGCAGAACGATCACGAAAATCAGGGCATACAGGCGCGGAAATAGGATGTTGGATCGTGATCCTCGTGCCAGATCCCTCTTCATCGGGCACGGTTGGTATTGGGAAACTGTACAATGAATGAGCATATCGTAGTTCACGATCAACGCTTCAGGCACCTTACACTTGCAAATGCCTGGCTGGAAACGCTGCATACCGGCATGCTTTGGGCTGAAGGTCCCGTCTATTTCCCACTTGGTGACTATCTACTTTGGAGCGACATTCCCAACCATAGGATCCTGCAATACAGCCATGGAACCGGTGTAAGAATCTATCGGGAACAATCCAATTTTTCGAATGGAAATACCTGCGACCGGAAAGGCCGACTAATCACCTGTGAGCACCTTACAAGGCGGGTTACTCGTACAGAGCATGATGGTTCAATAACTGTCATCGCGGATCAGTATCTGGGTAAAAAATTGAACTCGCCCAATGATGTTGTTGTCAAATCTGATGGTACGATCTGGTTTACTGATCCAACCTACGGAATTATCAGCGACTATGAGGGCAAGAAGGCTGATCAGGAACAGGAAGGCTGCTTTGTTTATTGTTGCGATCCCAAAATCGGAAGCTTGACAGTAGTGGCTGATGACTTTGTAAAGCCAAACGGCCTTGCTTTTTCTCCAGATGAATCGCTTTTATACCTTTCCGATACCGGACTTTCACACGATGTCTCCGGGCCCCATCACATCCGGGTATTTGATGTCGGCAGTAATCCTTCCCTGAAAAAGAGTCGTGAATTCGCAGAAATTTCTCCGGGTGTCCCTGATGGATTTCGGCTGGATGAGCAAGGAAACTTATGGACCAGCACCGGCAATGGGGTGCATTGTTATTCGCCTGATGGAGAGAAGCTGGGAGAAAGTTTGACAGGTGAAACCGTTGCGAATGGAACCGTCGGCGGACGCAAGAAGAACAGGTTGTGGAGCACGGCAACTATGGCCGTAGATG
>JBPCWJ010000288.1:0-10406 GCA_051009635.1 Rhizobiaceae bacterium | reverse complement strand
TCCTCCATCTTTCCCTGTTCCAGAAGCAAGGCACCCAGTGCATGGCGGGTCGGTTGCATCCAGCCCCACGGCTCGTCATAGGGAAGGTTATCATCCAGCTCGACAGATTTTCGAAGATGATCAAAGGCAGCCACGTGGTTGCCCTTATGGTACTCCAGTTCACCAAGCATCATCTGCTGCCCAACTTCCAGAATATCCCGGCAGGTATTGTTAAACAGCATTCGTGTTTCGGGGACTTTGGCAAATGCTTGCTCAAAGCGCTCACGCTCGGCTTCTGCATCTGAAATTTGCTTGCTGTTTGCCAGGGCGACCGTTCGTGCATAGCGCATCATGGCGGTCGTCACACTGAAAAGTTCGGTGTCGGCTGGCAATTCCTGTTCGAGAATTTCCTTCCACATTCCGAAGCGGATCAATACGTGCTGCTTCATTGGAACAAAGGCTTCGAACCAGTCAGCCATCGGGCGCAATGTCTCTGCCGGAAGGGTCTCGATCAATTCGTCGGCGGTTTCCAGTGCAGGTGTTGGCTGGCCCAGGAACATGGCACCATAGATCTTGAAATGATAATTATGGCATCGATAGATTGAGTAGAAATTTTCCGAACCTTCCCGCTCAAGATATTTCCGGTCAGCGATGATTGCCGTGTGATTTCTCGAAACGACGTTCATATAGTCGCCGCACAGCACGTCGACATGGGTGGGCATGTGAAGCAGATGGCCGGCATCGGGTACCAAAGTGCTCAAGCGGTCTCCATGCCGGAGTGCACGCTCGGGATGCGGCGACATCTCCATCAGATGAATATACATGTGCAGGAGACCGGGGTGCTCCCAGGCACCATCCAGGTTTTCAAATGCACCATCAAGCACTGCGATGGCTTCCAGCGTATCGGCTCCTTCCGCGGGCTGGCCGGTCGGCAGGTCCCAAAGCTGCCAGGGAGTCCTGTTCATGATTGCCTCTGCAAACAAGGCGCAAATGTCGAGATCATCGGGAAAGTCCTTATGAACCTTCCGCATGGCATCGGCATAGGCATCATTCCACGGGCTGAATTCCTCGATTGTCGCATTGTCGGGATAGCGTTTCGACAAGGCCTCTATCAGGGCTCGTTCAAACGGTGTGACCTTTTCGATCAGGCTGGTGGCAGTGTCAATTGAACTGCGGGCGAGCTCAATTGCATCGGGTTTTTCATCTTCCTCAAAGGCTTCCCAGGGCTTGTTGTAATTGGGGCCGATGCAATAGCCGATCCCCCAATGTGCCATTGCGCAGTCCGGGTCAGCCTCCAGCGCCTTACGGAAACAGGTGATCGCCTCTTCATGGTTGTAGGCATAGGTCCAGACCAGACCCCTGTCGAACCATTGCTGGGCTTTTGGCGAGGAACATGTAATTTTCCGCGTATATTCTCCAAGATCATAATAGTCCATTGTCGTGTCTCCAGCTTGAAATCCCCTTGGGCGGGAATTCAGCCAACAAATCAATTGCCGGCAACAAATTCCGGCTTGCTGGACGTTATCATAATCCGGCGCGCAGTACGAAAATGTGTCTTTGCAATTGTTCCATGTTAAAATTGACGGACCGGAATTGGCTTGAAATGTTTTTCGGCGGAGGAGTGAATGGCGCACCTGAAATTTTTGACGTCCCTGTATGATCTAGAAGGTCGCAAGGTGGCAGACATTGGGGCTGGTGACGGAACATTTTCAAGGCAGCTCAATCAAGAAGGAGCGATTGTTACCGCCGTCGAGATTGATCCGGAGATGGTTGAACGCACAGCAGCAATGTTGCCTTCAAGCATGGAAATGAAAGTCGGCCGGGCAGAAGAACTTCCATTCGAAAGCAATTCGATGAACCTTTTGTGCTTCTTCTTTTCCTTTCACCATGTGCCAATCAACGTCCAGGATCGCGCAATTAACGAAGTAAGCAGGGTCTTGAAACCGGATGGCAGGTTACATGTGGTTGAACCATTTCCCTACGGTTCAATGTTCGATGTCGTACGCTTGGTTGAAGACGAAACCGAAGTAAGGACAAATTCCCATAAAGTCATGGATAGCCTTACCGATCGCTCCGGTTTCGAACTGGTCGCCCGGTCAGACTATGTTTTGACCAGGGAGTATCCTGACTTCGAAAATCTCGTGAACAAGATTGTTTCAAAAGACCCCGAGCGTTCTGCCCGGTTTCAATCCGTCAAGAAATCCATGGAACAAACCTATGATCGAGTGATCTGTGAAGAGGATGGAAAGCGGGTACTTCATCAACCCTGCGCGGCGTATCACTTCCGCGTTTCAGGTTGAGGTTTCGATACAAGACCAAGCGGCACCGTGTGTAGTTGTCATTTACAAAAAAATGGTTCGCTATAAAGCTCGAAAATATTCATTTGCCTGTAATCGGCTCACGCGCCATTGTCGCCCGACAGTTTCCAGGGTCTTTCCTGCCTGAAAGCAGAGGGCATATTGCATGAGGCGCGATCCCGCGATTTACATTCTTGCCATTGGGCAAACGCTGGCTTGGGCTTCGATATATTACGTGTTTCCTGCAATGCTCCTACGATGGGAGCAGAATCTGGGCTGGTCCAAAGCGGATTTAACCGCAGCAATCATGCTGGCTGTATTGGTTTCAGCTGCTGTTTCGCCAATCACCGGGCGCATCATTGACAGAGGGCTGGGGTCACAATTGGTGGCTGGTTCCGCCATCATCGGCGCAATTGGCCTGATACTGCTCTCCTATGTTGTCGAGCTATGGCAGTTTTATGCCGCCTGGTTGATTCTGGGGTTCGCCATGGCAGGCTGTCTCTACGAGCCGTGCTTTGCATTGGTTACCCGGTCACGCGGCAAGGACGCAAAGTCCGCAATTATCCTGATCACGCTGGTTGCCGGCTTTGCAAGCACAATTAGCTATCCGGTGACCTATACGCTGTCGGAGAATATGGGATGGCGTAATGCGTTCCTGGTTGGCGCTGCGACCATGATCATTGTCGTTGCACCCTTGCTTTGGCTGGGCGTGAGGAAACTTGAAGTAGGCGCGCGAGAACAGATAAAGGCAAAAGCCGCCGCAGAACCGTCGCGGGAGTTTTTGAAACTGCCCGCCTTCTGGTGTCTTGGCCTCGGCTTTGCCTGTCTGGCGATTGCGCATGGTGCTGCGCTTCACCATCTTCTACCGATCTTGAATGAACGTGGATTGTCAGAGGAACTGGCTGTGCTGGCTGCATCCTTTATCGGCCCAATGCAGGTGGCGGGCCGGATAGCCATGATGTCCTCGGAACGATTTACTTCCCATCATGGACTTGCCCTGGCGGCCTTTGGCGCGATGGCTGTGTCAATTATTTCACTGCTAATGAGCGGTTCCTCACCAGCCTTTGTTACTGGATTTGTAATCCTCTTCGGCAGTTCAAACGGGATTGTCAGTATTTTGCGGCCAGTGCTGGCGCGGGACATACTCGGCGAAGCCGATTTCGGCTCCAAATCCGGAGCTCTTGCCATGCCATTTCTTGCCGGTTCGGCACTCTCGCCATTCCTGGGGTCACTGCTCTGGAACCGGGGCGGATATGATCTCATGCTTGCGACACTCATAGCCGTGCTGATGCTTGGGGCGGCATTGTATTATCTTGCGCATCGATTGGCGAAGCACGAATGAGCCTTAAGGGATGCCGGTATTTTCCAGCCGGTCAGGATTGTAGTCCACCGGCAATTCGGGAATTGATCGTGAATAGGCTTGCAACAGCAGAGATAATTGGGCAATTTCAATCTTGGTATCAGGGGCAATGAGCTGCTCAACAGTTTGTTAGTGCCCTTGTTTCGGTCAGATCAGAGTGTAATCTGACAGACTGATAAGAGAAGCACTTTAAAAAATGAGTGCCAACCGGGAGGAAAATATGAAGCTTGTAACCAATATTTTGGGTGCTGCTGCGGTAATCGGCATGTCGGTTTCCGTAGCGTCCGCAATGGAATGCGACACGATCAAACTTGGCGCCGCAATTTCGCTGACGGGCAAATATGCCACCAACGGCGTGAACACCAAGGACGGCTATGAATTTGCCATCCAGAAGATCAAGGACAGTGGCGGTATCAAGGTAGGTGACAAATGCTACAATTTCGAAGTCACCTATTATGATGACGAATCCAAGGGTGACCGTGGTGCCACGCTTGCAGAGCGCCTGATCAATCAGGACGGAATGCAGTATATGCTTGGACCATATTCATCCGGCCTGACAACCGCAATCGCGCCAGTTACCGAAAAATACGGTATTCCAATGGTGGAAGCCGAAGGTGCATCACGCTCATTGTTCAACAAGGGCTACAAATATCTGTTTGCTGTCTTGTCGACATCTGAACAATACCTCGCATCAGCAATCGCTTTGGCCGCAGAAAAAGCCAAGGAGCAGGGCAAGGAACCGTCATCAGTTACGGTTGCTGTGGCAGTCGAAAATGATCCGTTCTCGCTTGATATCCGGGCCGGGGTGCTCGAAGACGCTGAAAAATATGGCATGAACGTTGTTGTCGATGAAAAACTGCCTCGCGACCTCAGTGACATGACTTCCATCCTGACAAAGGTGAAACTGATCAAGCCTGATGTACTGGTTGTTTCGGGTCACTCAAAGGGTGCTGCAACAGCAGTGCGTCAGATCGCAGAGCAAGGTGTAAGCGTTCCGCTCATCGCCATGACGCATTGTGAATCTGCAGATGTTGTCGGAAACTTCGGCGAGTCGGCAGAAAACATTTTGTGTTCGACACAATGGGATGAAACCCTGACCTATGAAGACTCGACCTTCGGCACCGCGTCGAATTACAACACTGAAGTCAAGGCAAGCTTCCCGGCATATGCCGATCGGGCGGTTCCCTACCAGACAGCACAGGCTTCTGCAGCCGTTTACGTATTTGCAGACGCGTTTCAACGCGCTGGTTCGCTGGACAAAGACGCTGTTCGTGATGCGCTTGCCGAAACGGACATGATGACCTTCTATGGTGGGGTAAAATTCTCCGAAGCTGGTAACAATGTTGCCAAGCCAATGGTGCTGCGTCAGATCCAGAATGGCGAGTACAAGGTGGTTGCACCGTCCGATTTTGCGGCCGCTGATCTGGTTTGGCCACGTCCGTAATCGCAGAATAATCATCGCGAAAACGGGCCAGGAAAATATGTACCCGGCGCGTTCCTTATCCAAAAAAGAAAACGGCGGGAAAAAAGGCTGGGACGTGCCCCTATGGACGAAATTCTATTTAATATCAGGCTTCTCCTTGATTTTCCCATCGTGAACCTGAAGATCATTATCGACGGGATCATGATTGGAGCGCTTTTTGCATTGGCTGCCTACGGGTTGGCCCTGGTCTGGGGCGTCATGAACGTAAAGAACCTCGCGCAGGGCGATTTCGTCATCGCCGGAGGATATGTAGCTTATACCCTCAACCAGGTCGGGATTTACCCGTTGCTTGGCGTTCCGCTGGCATTTGTCATCATGTGGGGTATAGGCTGGGTGATCTACAAGACCATTATTACCCGGGTGATTGAACGGGACCTGTTCACTTCGCTTCTGGCGACATTCGGTCTGGCGATCATGATGGCGCAAATCATGAACCTGATCTTCGGATCCGACACGCAATCGGTTGATCTGGGACTGCCAACCTGGTTCCTGGGGCCTTCCGGGATCATCGATCTGCCAGCAGCAAAAGTCATTGGTGTCGCCATGGCGACGGTGCTTGCCATTGCTGTCGTCACATTCATGAAGCACTCTCGAATGGGGCAGGCAATCCGCGCAACCGCGCAAGACAGCCGTGCAGCGCGGGTGATGGGCATCGACACAGAAAAGGTCTATTCATTCACTTTCAGCCTCAATGCTGCGATCTGCGGTGCGGCAGGGGCGATAATCGTGATGATCTGGGTGATCCAGCCATTCTACGGCATCACCTACAGCGTGCGTGCATTCGTCGTCGTGACGGCTGCAGGAATTGGAAATTTGCCGGGCGTGATTGCCGCCGGCCTGGGCATTGGCGCAGCCGAGCAATATGGCGGACACATATTCGGTATCGGCTACCAGCAGGCCATCGCCGTGGTCCTGTTGTTGATCGTGTTGTTTGTGCGGCTGATGCAGCAGCGCCGCATAAGACAAGTGCTGAAGTGAGGACAGGGCCATGACTCGCAAGTTCTACATAAATACCGCCCTCCTCATTCTCACCATCCTGGCGCCGTTCATCTTTCCGGTCTGGAAGACACAATTGGCTACGCTTTGGCTCTTCATAATCGTCGCCCTGACCTGGGACATGACGGGTGGCCAGATGGGCTATAACTCGCTGGGGAACATCTTCTTTTATGGCACCGGCATGTATGTCTGCGCGGTTATTGCCATCGGAATGTATTTCCCCTTTGGTGAATGGACCGATGCTTCGCGTTCCGAAACCTGGAAATTTACCGACAGCCAGTATTTCACCGGCATGATATTGGGTTCATTGGGGGCGGGTATATTCTGTGCCCTTTGTGCCTACATACTGGGCGGATTGTTCTTCGGGCTGCGAGGGCCGTATTTTGCAATTGGCACGCTTGGTCTTGCCATTGCAACCGGTGAGATTGTCTCGAATATTGACTGGCTTGGCGGTGGGCAGGGCGTGTCCATGCCGATTTACAATGGCGATTTCGAGATCTTCAAGAACATCATCTATTACCTGTTTGCCGGTCTTGGCGTCGGGCTATTCATCTTTTTGAACTGGTTTTACAAGACCCGTTTCGGCGCGGCGATCAATGCGATACGCGACGATGAGGAGAAGGCCGAGGCAATGGGCATACATACCCTGCGCTACAAGCTCGTCACCTGGTCGATCAGTGCATTTTTCATCGGAGTAGCAGGGGCGATTTCGGCTTTTCAGTTGATCCACTTTGAACCGCTGGAAACCGCCTATCAGACAATCAACCTCGGTATTTTCATGGTGGTCTGCGTCCTGTTGGGCGGAAAGGGAACTTTATGGGGACCGGTGATCGGTGCCTTCATGTTCCATGTCTTCAAGGAGGTTACATGGAACTACTTCCTTGGCTGGCAATGGGTCGCACTTGGCGCACTGATCGTTGTCATCGTGGTCTTCTTCCAGGACGGCTTGATGGGATATTTGCAAACCCGCTTCCCCGAATGGTTCGGCATCAAGGTGGTCGACAGAGACGAAAAAGAAACCGTAGCGGAGCCGGCCGAATGAGCAGCATTATCGAGATTGCTGGCGTGTCCAAATCCTTCGGCGGTGTTAAGGCAAATACGGACATTTCGCTAACCGTTGAAGAAGGCGGCATTACCGGGCTCATTGGTCCAAATGGATCCGGCAAGACTACGCTCTTCAATTCGATCGTGGGTTATCATCCCATCGACGGAGGTTCCATCAAGTTTGAAGGTCAGGAAATCTCCAAACTGCTGGTGCCGGAGATTGCTCGTTTGGGGCTTTTGCGAACCTTCCAGCAGACCCGCATCTACAGTGCGATGAACTGTATGGAAAACATGCTGATTTCGATCCCTCACCGCAAGCTGACCTTGCGCGATGCCTTCCGGAAGAACACGCCTGAGGATAATGACAAGGCAGAACATCTGCTCGAGTTTGTCGGACTCACCGAAAAGCGGTTCCTGAGGGCGGGCAGTCTGTCCTTTGGCCAGCAAAAGCTTCTGGAATTTGCCATGGCATTGATGAATGAACCGACGGTTCTGCTGCTTGATGAACCAACGGCGGGTATCAATCCGACACTGATCAATGGGTTGATTGACCGTCTCTTGCGGGCGAATTCGGAATTCGGCATCACGCTGTTTATCATCGAACACAATATGCGCGTGATCATGAACATGGCTGAAGAGATTTACTGCCTTGCGCATGGTGAGTTACTCGCTTCGGGATCGCCCTCGGAAATCCAGAATGACCAGCGGGTCGTAGACGCATATCTGGGAGCGCATTAATGGCCAAGGGAAAAAAGCGCAGTACCGGATATCATGGCGGGTCAGTTGATACGGTAATATCGGTTGAGGCTGTCACCAAGCAGGCGGCTGCCATAGCCGAGACCGTAACGACTGAGGATATCCTGAAACTCTCAAACGATGATCCCTATCTGATTCTGGAAGACCTGCATGCGGGTTACGGACGGATGGAAATCCTTCACGGCATCAACCTGGCTGTCGCCCGGAAACAGTCGCTATGCCTGATCGGCCCGAACGGCGCGGGCAAGTCCACGATCCTGCATGCGATATTCGGGTTCAACAACATCTTCTCGGGCAAGGTGCTTGTTGGTGACGGGCCGGAAAAGCGCGAGATTGGCAAGCTGTCTGCTTCCGACAAGCTCAAGGAAGTCGGCATTGCCTATATTCTCCAGGACAAGTCGGTCTTTCCGGGCATGACCGTGGAAGAAAATCTCTGGATGGGTGGTTTCCTGAAATCAACGCCTCAGGATGCAAAGGAAGCGGCTGAGAAGGTATTCGAGAAATATCCACGTCTGGCCGCGCGGCGAAAACATCAGGCAAAGGTGTTGTCGGGCGGTGAGCGGCGCCTTTTGGAAATCTCCCGTGCCCTGGTCATGAACCCCGAAATCCTGTTGGTCGATGAACCCTCAATCGGCCTGGAGCCGCGCTTTATCGACATGGTCTTCGACATTCTTCTGGATTTGCAGGAAACCGAAGGCAAGACCATCATCATGGTCGAACAGAATGCCAAGAAAGGTCTGGAATTTGCCGATATTGGCTATGTTCTGGTTTCCGGCGAAGTCGCAATTGCAGGTAAAGGTGATGATCTTCTGGAAAATCCCGACGTGGGCAGACTGTTCCTCGGTGGCTAAGATGGAAACCGGTTAAACCAGCAAGAGTTTCACCATGATATCCATAGACGGGCTGGACCATCTTGTTCTTACGGTTGCAGATATCGAAAGGACCTGTGACTTCTATCGGGATATCCTGAATATGAAAGTCGACGTATTTGGCGATAATCGAAAGGCGCTTGTATTCGGAAGTCAGAAGATAAACCTGCATCAGGCCGGCAGGGAATTCGAACCAAGAGCCGCCCAACCAACTCCGGGTTCAGCTGACATCTGCCTGATTACCTCGACACCATTTGATAAGGTGATTGACTGGCTTGAAAGCCGGGCTGTGAATATTGAGGATGGTCCAATACCGCGAACTGGAGCAAAAGGGCCGATCATATCTGTTTATATTCGTGACCCGGATAACAACCTCGTCGAAATAGCCAACTACACAAAGTGAGCATAACCGAAATCATAATTTTTCTTGGAGCAATCACGGGAGGGTTTGTCTCCGGACTAACTGGATTTGGCACCGGTTTGACGGTTCTGCCGTTCTGGCTTTTGGTAACCGCGCCGTCATTGGCTGCGCCGCTGGTTATAATTTGTTCCGTCGTCGGTCAGTTGCAAACCCTGCCAACCATTTGGCGGGCAATCGAATGGCGAAAAATATGGCCATACCTGTTGGGTGGACTGTTTGGCATTCCCATTGGTACCGCTCTTCTGCTTCAAATCAGCCCAACGCAATTCAAAATGCTGATAGGAGTTTTGTTGATCGGATACTGCGTCCTGATGCTATTCCTGCCTTCGGTTCCAAAGATTCGGTTACAAGGACCCCTGACTAATGGATTGATTGGCCTGGGTGGGGGAGTGCTAGGCGGGTTGGCGGGATTGTCAGGCGTGCTTCCCTCGGTTTGGGCAACCCTTCATGAATGGGGCAAGGAAGAAGCGCGGAGTGTTTTTCAAACCTTCAATCTGACCATTCTTTTTGTTGCGGGGCTTTCCCAAATTATTCAGGGTCTCTTCACCCGCGAGCTAGTTTTACTCGCAATTATCGCAATACCTGGAACGATCATCGGCGCATGGTTTGGTAAAACTGTCTATCTCAAAATAAGCGACGACCGATACAACAAGATTATTCTGATCCTGCTGCTTTTTGCGGGTGTTTCGATGATCGGAACAACGATTTTGGGATGACAAAACCGGAATTGCCGGTAGCAACCAGATTATCCGTTGCTCGCCTTCCGGGATTATAAATTCTAGTCATTGGAACCACGAATCGCATCGATCACCGCCTGCGTCACCTGTTCAGTGTTCGCATTGCCACCGAGATCCGGTGTGTGAAATCGTTGATCGGCAGTTACCCGCTCTATTGCATTCATAAGGCGGTTTGAAGCGGAGTTTTCGCCCAAATGCTCCAGCAACATTACGGATGACCAAAAGGTACCTACAGGGTTTGCGATACCCATACCCATGATATCGAAGGCAGAACCGTGAATTGGTTCAAACATGGAGGGAAAATCACCTTCCGGGTTCAAATTCGCCGTTGGTGCGATTCCAAGAGAACCGGCAAGCGCGGCTGCCAGATCAGATAGAATGTCGGCATGGAGATTGGTTGCCACAACGGTATCAATCGACTTTGGACTGGTGACCATGCGCGCTGCCATGGCATCAACCAGCAT
>JBPCWJ010000287.1:0-7944 GCA_051009635.1 Rhizobiaceae bacterium | reverse complement strand
AGTCAGACCCTCCATCGCTCGAGCGATGAGCAATCATGGCCGGATGGCCTGCAAACCCCCTGCCCGCTTCAGGATGCAGTGAAACCGGTTCACTGTGATCCAGCGTCGCTGATACGATAGGCTTCGTTCTTGTCTGGCAAAATGTTTCCAGATCAAGGTCTATCGGGAGCAAATTTCCGAAGTGAACGATCGCGGGAACACCATCATCCCATGCAAAGACGAGTGTCGTCTCCTTCCCGTCAATACGGAGGCAGTTTAAGGATGTCGACACCAAACATCATCCTTTCGTGGCACCCAGCGTAAGGCCGGCTATAAAGTGCCTCTGCATCGCAAAGAACATGAGCACCGGTGGGACTGCGGCCAATAGAGAGGCTGCGGAAACCAGATGCCATTGATTGACAAATTGTCCATTCAGAGATTTGACCCCAACCGTGATGGGTAACTGGGAAGCATCCTGAAGCATCACGGTCGCCCAGAAGAAATCGTTCCAGATGAAGGTGAAGATGAGAACTGACAGCGCTGCGACGGCCGGCCTGACAAGCGGCATGACAAGGTACCAGAATATACGGAACTCGCCGACGCCTTCTATTCGTGCCGACTCAATAAGTTCTTGCGGTAACGCCTTGATAAAGTTCCGCATGAACAGGGTACAGAACCCTGTCTGAAATGCTGCGTGGAACAACACAAGTCCGGGGACCGTATTATAGACATCCAGCCGGTTGGACATATCAATTACCGGCAGCATCAATATCTGGAAAGGCACGAAGTTCCCGGCGATGAACAGGAAGAAAATCGGCATTGCCCATTTGAAATTGTATATGGCAAGCGCGTAGCCGGTCATACAGGCCAGGCTGACCGCAATAATCATAGTCGGAATGGTAATGATCAGAGAGTTCAGCAGGTACTGCCCGGCAGGAGATTGCCGGAAAACTTCCGTATAATTTTCGATCATCTGAAAGTCGCTGGGAATTCCGAAAACATTCCCCGTATTGATATCTGCAGCCGGGCGAATGGATGTCAGGAAAATCGCAAGGAGCGGCAGGAGCCAGATAAACAGCGCAATTGGTAGTGATGCCTTATAGGCAAACTGTTTGGCCGGGCTGGATTTTTCTATCGGAGCGGGAAACATCTTAGCGGCCCTCCCTCTCATCCATATACATTTGCCACAAGAAGTAGCTGATATAGACAAGCATGATTGCGAACAGCACCGTCGCGATAGCAGAGCCGTAGCCGTATCTTCCCACACCCTCGCCAATGGCCTGGTCGTACATGTAATAAGCCAGCACATTGGTGGAACCGAATGGGCCGCCGCTGGTCATGGTTGCAATCATGTCGAATGAACGTAGTGCGCCGATTACCGTGACAACTACCGCCAGGAATGTCGCAGGCCATAGCTGGGGCAGGATTACGTGGCGAAGCATTTTCCAGCCTTTCGCCCCGTCAAGACGACCGGCTTCAATCTGATCTGGTGAGACGTTGTTCAACCCCGTCAGATACAGAATCATGCAATAGGCGATTTGCGGCCAGAGACCGGCGACAATGATGCCATATGTGGCATATTTTGCTTCACCCAGTATGTGCGGGGGATCTACAGAGCAGACGGTTCTAACATTTCCGAGAATATTGGTTTCTTCAGTACAGAAGAAAAACCCCCAAATCTCCCCGACCATTCCGAAAGTAGGTTCATAGAACCAGCCAAATATCAGGCCGACAACGACCTGTGAGATCACGAATGGAAAGAAGAACAGTGATTTGTAAATCCTGATGCCTGTAACGGTCTGGTTGAGAAACAGTGCGATGCCCAGTCCTATGGGAATTGCCAACATAAACAGAACGAGCCAGAGCAGATTGTTCCATAGCGATGTATAGAAATTCGGGTCGTCCAACAGCATCCGGTAGTTTTCAAGCCCTACCCACTCGGCGGTGGAGGAACCATCTGCGCGCCGTAATCCGTTCCAGCGCGTGAATGAGTAACTGATGGATGTGAAGATCGGGATGATCACATAAACAATGAAGAAGGTCAGGCCCACAGACAAGAAAATCCAGGGCGCCAGAACAATTCTATTCCGCTTGTAAAAGGCAGTATTGATTATCAGGACAAATGCCGAGATCAGGGCTCCGATAAGCAAAAATAGCCTGATGAAGAAGTTGGGCACCCTGGCATCAGCCAGTTTATCAAGACCAAATATCGACGCGGTCGTTTCGATATCCACCAGGAAAAGCAGACAAACAAGGCAGACAGCCAAGGCAGCACCGGAAAACGTGACCATGCCTATCTCTGTTTCGTTGCGGTTCAATGAATACGCGTTTTCTACAGTCATGGTGTCGCCGATCCGTAAACGGATCCCCTTGGTAGAACATCAGGTAACAAAAGGGTTGGCTTTCTGGCTTTGATTTCCTCGGCCCACGCCCAATTCCCGCCGCCAGTAAAGACGGGCCGGCAAGGTGTGCCGACCCGATAGATTACTTACTTGTAGACTTCTCCCTGAACCACATCCAGTCGTTCAAGGATTTCATCCATTTTTGAGGTATCAAGCATGAATTGCTGGAAACCTTCCATGCCCGCCTTTGCCATGGCTGCCGGCGCATCGCGATCATAGAATTGGGCAAGACCAGCAGCATTGCTCACAGTATCAAAACCCTGAACGATAAACTTGTCGTCCTTGTTGATCTCAGAGTCTGAATTTGGAGGCAGCTGACCAATTGTTGCGTTCCATTTTGCCAGGGTCTCGGGCTGGGCAACAAAAGCCAGGAACTTGCGAGCGTCTTCCTTATTCTTTGCATTGGCCGGAATGAAGAAAGCGTCGGCTGGCGCTTCCTCTGCACGCGGAACGCCCGGGGTGATTTCCGGGAACGGAAAGAAATCCACGTTTGCAAGATCAATGCCCGCGGTCTTGTAGCCATCAACGGAGAAGTTGCCCATCACGTACATTGCAGCGTCGCCATTTGCGAATGGCGCGATGGCATCCTGCCATGACATGGTTGCATGATTGGATACAAATGCGCCCATATCGATGAGCTCTTTCCAATTCTCCATGGTCTTGCGAATGCGTGGATCGGTATATTTGATCTTGCCCGCAGTCAGGTCATTGTGAACGTCATAACCGTTGGTGCGCAGGTTGATGTAGTCAAACACACCTGCTGCGGTCCAAAGGAACTTGGTACCAATGGTAAACGGGGTAACGCCGTTTTCCTTCAACAATTTGGCTGCAGCCAGAAGCTCATCCCAGGTTTGCGGCTCGGCAATACCAAGCTTGTCGAAGATATCCTTGCGATAATAGATACCCCATTGATAGTAGGTGTAGGGCACTCCCCATTGTTTCCCGTCACGGGTCATGGTCGGCTTGATCGCGGCGAACTTGTCTTTCAGGTTTGGATCGCTTTCCCAAAGATCGGAAATGTCATCAAACAGACCTGCGTCAACAAATGGCGCCATTCGATTGCCCGGATACCAGGATGTAACATCAGGAGCATCATTGGTCAGGAAGTTGCGGATCGCAGTCTTATGCGCTTCGCGGTCGGTATTGTTCACCGTTACATTGATGTCAGGATTTGCCTTTTTAAAATCCTCAATTGCTTCTTCAAAGGCCTTTTTGGGACCTGGATTAAGGTCATCAAAGTTGATTACAAGATCGCCTGCAAACGCAGACATCGTCATGTATGCAGAAGCCACTGTTCCGAGCAGCACTGATTTGAAGCCGAGTTTCATTGCTTATTCTCTCCCGAGTTTTTCTCCCATGAACAGACTACCCCTTCATTCGTTTGGTTGCAGCCTGTTCCAGGCAGGCAAATAGTTGCCTGTCTCCCAATTTCCACGTTTCGGAGCTTTCCGGAAACGTCAACAGTTTCATACCCTGAGGCGTAGGAAACCTAAATTCCATTATTTGGAACAAAGTTTGACTATTCAGAATTATCAATCTATGCTAGGGGAAATGTCAAGACCGAATTTTGGATTTGATTTTGAACCATTCCAAAAGATGCGACAGGCAGAACATTGGAAGACACGAGAGCAGATAATGCAGCAAGGCCGCAAACAGCCAAACGGCGTGAAACCGGCACACTTGGCAAGGCTATGGCGGTGCTGGATGTTATTGCTTCATCGGAAAAGCCGATACGTTTCACCGAAATTCTTGATAGATGCGATCAACCGAGAGGTACGCTTCATCGACAATTGGGAAATCTGGTGGAAGAAGGCCTTCTTACAATAAATTCTGACCACACCTATGCTCCGGGACTGACACTTCTGCGATTTGCCTCCAAGGCATGGGCTGGTAATCATTTCAGAATTGTTGCTGAACCGCATATGCAGGCGCTCCACGCAGCGACGGGAGAAACTGTACATCTGGGTATGCTTAGTGGCACTAAAGTCATCTATGTCGACAAGGTGGAAGGTAGCCAATCGGTTCGAATGTATTCGCAGATCGGAAATGTCTCACCCGTATACTGTACCGGCATCGGCAAGGCGGCTATTTCAACACTGCCACCAGAAGACCTTCAGGAGCTGGTGAGACAAATTGATTTCCACAAATTCACGAAGAATACACTGCATGGTCCGAAAGCTCTTCTAGCTGAAATTGATCAGGTGAAGCAGAGTGGAATTGCATTCGACCGGGAAGAACATGAGGTCGGTATTCATTGCGTTTCCGCACCCATCAAGCCAATCAAAGGCGAAACCCATGCAGGTATCTCGGTGACAGGTCCGGTCTACAGGGTTTCAAAGGAAACGCTGGAAGGCTGGGCCGACCAGGTTCGCAAAACTGCTCAAAACATCGAAGAAGATTTAGGAACAAGACTCGGGCCACGGGCCTGAAAGCTGTTGACCCCAGGGAGGCCAAATGTCCGGATTACAACTATCTGACGTAAAGAAGTCCTTCGGAGATGTCGATGTCATCAGGGACGTCGATTTTTCCATTGATGATGGAGAGTTCACTGTATTTGTCGGCCCATCCGGCTGTGGAAAATCGACACTATTAAGACTGGTCGCCGGCCTTGAGGAAGCAACATCGGGCCAAATCCAGATTGGCGGCCGTGATGTGACGCATGTCGAGCCTGCCGAACGGGGGGTCGCAATGGTGTTCCAGTCTTATGCGCTTTATCCGCATATGTCGGTCGCGGAAAATATGGGATTTGGTCTCAAAATGACCGGTCATCCGGAGAGCGATATCAATGAACGTGTAACCAAGGCTGCAAGCATTCTGCATCTGGATCAACTGCTGGAACGCAAGCCAAAGCAATTGTCCGGCGGTCAGCGCCAGCGGGTAGCAATCGGGCGCGCAATTGTCAGGGAGCCCCAGGTATTCCTGTTTGATGAGCCACTGTCGAACCTTGATGCGGAATTACGGGTCAAGATGCGCCTGGAGATTGCCAAGCTGCACAAGGATCTAGGTGCTACGATGATTTATGTCACGCATGATCAGGTGGAAGCCATGACTCTTGCCGACAAGATTGTTGTTTTACGCGCAGGCAAAGTTGAACAAATCGGCACACCGATTGACCTATATGATGACCCTGACAATGTGTTCGTCGCCGGGTTCATAGGCTCTCCAAGAATGAATTTCCTGAATGCAGTTGTCGCCAGCAACACATCAGGAAAGTGCAATGTTACGGTTCCGGATTTTGCGAATGCAAAGGCCAGTTTTACGCTCAAACAAAGCAAACCGGAAAAGGGAAGAAAACTGCTGTTGGGCATACGTCCCGAGCACTTCGAAACCGGTGGAAAAATCAAAATCAAGACAGAAGTAGACGCAATCGAAAACCTGGGTGGCATTTCCTACGCATATGCCCGTTCAGAAGATGCAGAACCATTGACGATTGACATCAAGGATGACCGGTCGGTCAAAGAAGGAAGTTCACTGAAGATCGGGTTCGATGTTGACAAGGCAATGTTGTTTGATCCTGAAACGGAACTTCGATTGCGCTAGGCTGATTTCATCCAGTTCAAGACAAAGAATCCGATCACCGAAAGCAGTGAGGTGAGTACGGTTCCCCAGACCATGTCGACAATAGTCGCCGCTATCGGCCACCCCTTCAATGTGGCCAGATTAGTTATGTCGTAGGTGCCGTAAGCGCACAGGCCCAATAGACCTCCAAGAAACAAGGCCTGCATGAGGCTACCGGATTTCTGGGCGGGAATAACAACAAGCACCACTACAGAAAACGTGTAAAGCAGGTAAAACACCCCTGCCACGCCGAACAGAATGTCGTCGCGAAGCAAGCTGCCCAGATGTCGCTGGTAGAAGTCCCTGGCTACAAGTCCAAGCCAGATCGAGTCAATAACAAGAAAGCAAAGCGTGACCGCTAACCAGGCAATGAAATTGTGAAGCATAAGACACCTTGGGATCAGGATGTGTTTCGTGACACTATACGCGTTCGTCACACAAAGCGATCACACGGCTTGAACGAAACCAAAAAAGAAACCCGCCAAAACTGACGGGTTTCCAATTCACATCCCGGGTCCAATTGCCGGGAAACTTGATTCAATTACCTGTTGTTGACAGCGTCTTTAAGTGCCTTGCCAGGTTTGAATTTAGGCGACTTGGATGCCGGAACATTAATCGTCGCACCAGTTTGGGGATTGCGTGCGGTCGTCGCCTTACGGTCTGCAACCACAAAATTACCGAAACCAAGCAATCTGATTTCGCCTCCGCCTTTGAGCGAGCCGGTGATTATTTCAAGTGTGGCTTCCAACGCATCAGATGCCTGAGCCTTTGTGAGCCCGGATTTATCAGCGACTTCTGCAATTAGCTCATTTTTATTCATGGCTGTTTCCTTCCATTATTGTCCCGGGGCGTTAATCCCGATTAAACGAGACAGTCGTCGGTTGCAGCGCCAATATCAACAACAAAATCAAGCTTTTGCGGGATTCCGTACATTTTTCCCAAAATTTTGCGCCTGAAACCCCCAAAAATCAGGATTTTTGTCATTTCATAAGCTTCAAAACCGCTGAAATCAGCGGATTATGTGTGATTAAGCGAATCAGAAAATACACAAAAAATTGCGTCTAGAACGCTGATTGAAAACCAAAAAGGCCCGGCAACAATTGCCGGGCCTTGCTTTGGATCGTTGTAAAAAACAATCAGTGTGCCGTGACAGAAGGGTCCGTATCTCCCACATGCGGCAGCATTGACCGGCGGGCCTTTTCTTCATCTTCGGCTGTCCATTCAATTGCTTCCGGTTGTCGTACCAGGGCATGGGCCAGCACTTCGTCCATTCCGGAAACCGGTACTATCTCGAGACCATTTTTCACATTGTCCGGAATTTCCGGAAGGTCTTTGGCATTCTCCTCGGGAATAAGCACCTTGGTAATGCCGCCGCGAAGTGCTGCCAGCAGCTTCTCCTTGAGGCCTCCAATAGGGAACACCCTGCCCCGCAATGTAATCTCTCCGGTCATGGCAACATTTGAATGCACCGGTATCCCTGTCATGATCGACACGATTGCCGTTGCCATGGCCACACCTGCTGATGGTCCGTCTTTCGGTGTCGCGCCTTCCGGTACGTGCACGTGAATGTCCGTCCGGTCGAATAATGGCGGTTCGACACCAAAATCAATTGCGCGGGAACGCACATAGGATGCAGCGGCGGAGATTGATTCCTTCATGACATCACGAAGATTGCCGGTAACTGTCATCTTGCCTTTACCAGGCATGGATACGCCTTCGATCGTCAGCAATTCGCCTCCGACCTCAGTCCATGCAAGGCCGGTAACGACGCCAACCTGATCTTCGGTCTCTGCCTCTCCGTGACGGAACTTGGGTACGCCCAGATATTCCTCAACATTGTCGGTATCAAACTTGACGGCCTTTTTCTTGCCTTTGAGAATCTCGGTCACGACCTTACGCGCCAGCTTCTGCAATTCGCGCTCGAGGCCACGCACACCGGCTTCGCGGGTGTATCTGCGAATTACCGTCAGCAATGCATCATCGGTGACTTCAAATTCCTTATCTG
>JBPCWJ010000286.1:0-8851 GCA_051009635.1 Rhizobiaceae bacterium | reverse complement strand
AAGATTGCGATGGTTTGTGGCGATTTGATTTGGTAATACATAATAGTCGCATCGAGGCGGATTCTGTTTTGCTTGAGATACGGAATCCAGTGCGACAGAACTCCTGAATGACAAAAGAGTCGTGATCAGGAGACAAATTTATTTTGGAACCGTCATTCAGACAGGTGCTGCGGCAATGGGAAGTAATACACAGTCCAGAGTAATCACGATTGCCAACCAGAAGGGTGGTGTTGGCAAGACTACCACTACCATAAACCTTGCAACGGCCCTGGCTGCGGTAGGCAAAACGGTGCTGGTGATCGATCTTGACCCGCAGGGAAACGCTTCAACCGGCCTCGGAATCGAGAGAAACTCCCGAGAGATTTCCACTTATGACCTGATCACCGGCAAGGCTGGAATCAAGGAGGCGGTCGTTAAAACCATTGTTCCCCGGTTACACATCATTCCTTCTACCCTGGACCTGCTGGGTGTCGAAATGGAAATTGCCTCAAGTCCTGACCGGGCATTCAAGATCAAGAAAGCAATAGAGGAATATATTCCTGACACTTTGCGCTTCGATCACATTCTCATTGATTGTCCGCCATCGCTCAACTTGTTGACCATCAATGCAATGGCTGCCGCTAATTCGCTGATCGTTCCGTTGCAATGTGAGTTTTTTGCGCTTGAGGGCCTGAGCCAATTACTTCAGACATTTGATGAAGTCAGGAGTACAATCAATCCGGGACTGGAGCTTCATGGAATTGTTCTTACCATGTATGACCAGCGTAATAATCTGGCCAATCAAGTTGTCGCCGATGTGCGCGAATATCTTGGTGACAAGGTCTACAAAACCATCATCCCAAGAAATGTGCGGATATCAGAAGCGCCTTCTTATGGAAAGCCAGCTATTCTGTATGATTTAAATTGTCCGGGCAGTCAGGCATATCTGCAATTGGCTTCCGAAGTAATCAAGCGCGAACGCAAACTTGCTGCTGCATAATACAATCGGGATAACAAATTAAACGGCATCAATTTACAGGAGTATTTGGAGTTTTCGTTACGGGTACGCTGCGACGGCGTAATACGCGCTGATCTGTCTGTATGGATTCATTACCGAAACAATATCTGATTTGCATTTAAACAGGAAAAGACGGATACCAAGAAATGGCCGGGATGGCAGAAGAAGATTCAAAAAAGAGACTGGGCCGGGGACTTGCTGCCCTGATCGGCGAAATCGATACCCCTTCAGGATCATGGCAGGGTGAAAATGAAGCGCGGGCCGATCGCAGGGTTCCGATCGAATATGTTCAGGCAAATGCCAGGAATCCAAGAACCAATTTTGATGCAGAAGAGTTGGAGGATCTGAGCCGGTCAATCAAGGAACACGGGATCGTTCAGCCTATACTTGTCCGAACCTTCAGCAAGGCAGGGAAAGCGGATAATCCTGAATATGAGATTATTGCGGGCGAACGGCGATGGCGTGCCGCACAAATGGCAGGCCTGCATGAGGTGCCGATTATCGTCAGGGATGTTGATGACCGGCAGGCGCTGGAACTGGCCATTATCGAGAATGTCCAACGGTCCGATCTGAATGCGCTTGAAGAGGCTGCTGGTTACCAGCAATTGATCAAGGAACATGGATATACCCAGGCCGATCTCGGCAAGGTAATCGGGAAAAGCAGAAGCCATGTGGCCAATACGTTGCGGCTGATGAAATTGCCTGAATCAGTCAGGATCATGATTGATGCAGGGGAACTGTCGGCGGGTCATGCACGTGCGCTTATCAATGCTGACAATCCCGAACAGCTCGCCTTGAACATCATTGAGAATGGATTATCGGTCCGGCAGGCCGAAGCCTTGGTACAAAAGGATGGGGCTGACCTTACCGGGTCGGCCAGCAGTATACCGACAGCCGCCGAAGAAGAAAATCCGGATATCAAGGCACTTGAAAAGCAACTTGAGGACCATCTTGGATTGAAGGTTTCCATCGGATTCAAGCCAGATGGATCCGGTGATCTGAAGATAAAATACAAGAGCCTGGAACAGCTTGATTCGGTTTGCAGCAGATTGCAGCAGGGCAAGCATTAGAGCTCGATTGAGTAGTCTAGCGCCGGGATTTTTGCCTGGCTTCAATTGCAATTGCCAGAAGCGCTGTGCCCGCCAATGCATGGGCAAGATCAGGTTTTGCTCGGCATTCAAAACTGGCTTGATCCAGCCGGGTTAACGCTCGTGACAAGGAGCGCGCATCCCAGATCGCAAGCGCCTTTTCTACCTTGTCCCTTCTGGAAAAGTGCAGAGGAGGGCGCATGGAGGAAACTACAGCGGAATAGGAAAGGCGCTTGGTTTCAGTCTGGTGACGGAGTTCCCGCAAATTTTGCAAATGACGAAGTGTATTGAGCATAACCATATCGGCAGGCGTACCGGTTGTCAGAAGATCAGAAAGTCCGGCATGCATGGCCTCGACATTTCCGGTGACTGCAGCATCAACTACCTCTGCGGTCTCAATGGAAGACACGTCACCGGTAATTGCAAGAACATCGTCGGAAGAGATTCTGTCCTGACCGTGACAGTACAATATGAGCTTCTGTAGTTCATTGCGGGAGGCCTGACGGTCGCCTCCAAGGTGTTCTGCCAGCAATTGCCGGGCATCCGGGTCAATTCCAAACCCGGCATCTTTGAGTTCAGAATCAATCAGTCTTGCGATTTCTCGCGGACCATCAGCATAGCAGGCAATTGCCGCACCGGCCGGGCTTTTCTCAACGGCTTTTCGCAAGGCTGCATCACGCTTGAGATCGCCTGCCTCGATAATGATCCAGCAATCCTCAGGCGGAGTATCCAGGACCGGTTTGACCGCCAGCGATAGATTACGTCTGGTGGTGCCTGATACCCTGATCAAACGTTTCCCGCCGAACATTGATATTGTATGAGCTTCATCCGCCAGTCTTGAAGCATCCGCTGCGACGGTATCAGCATCCATGCGAATGAAGCTGAAAGGGTCCGAAAGGTCTACGCCGGCATTTTTTGCAAGAATATTGGCACGCTCGCTGACCAGTCCTGTGTCAGGACCGAATATCAGAAAAATACAAAATTTCGGGTCAGGCTTTTCAACAAATCGATCGGCTTGCGCGGGCTTTATCGCAGTCATTCGTATCCAGAACGCAATAGGTCTGCAGCAAAGGCAAGCTTCAATTTCTCGGCTGCTTCCTTCGCAGCCCGGTTTTGCGCGTCGCGCCGTGCCCTGGAATTGGCAAAGCTCTGCTGCGTGCGGTCATAGGAAGCGATTGCCACCCGATTGCCGGCAGCGACCCTGGTATTGTTCTCGGTTTCTATAAGATCGTAGCTGACAGATACTGTCACCGAGCCAGCCGAATCATCACGAACATTCTTGATGGCAGCGAATTCCCGATAGGAATCAACTACCCGCAATCTGGCAATATATTTGGCTTCCGGATTATCCTGGCCGCCCTGCAAAAGGAAAATCAAATGGTTCCTTAATTGCTGGGCCGTTCTGGTATCGACATCTTCCACCCAAATCTGGGCGAGTTCATCGCCTTCCGTGGTTCCATAAAGTGGTTGATATACGCAGCTTGCCGAAAACATCAAAACACCCGTCATCACAAGGCATTTCAGACATGCGCGATGAATCCGGCCCTTGTACTGATTATCCAGGTTAAACAACGACATTCACTATTCTCTTCGGTACGACAATAATCTTGCGTGGCTCGGCACCATTTAGCGCCTTACGTACCACATCCAACGCCAAAGTTGCAGCAATAATCTCATCCTTTTCGGCCTCCGCCGGAACCGATACATCGCCGCGCTTTTTGCCATTGATCTGGACCGGCAAGGTAATCCGTGAAACCGCTACCAGCTCAGGATCGGCTTCAGGCCAATCTGTTTCTGCAACAAGGCCGGTGCAACCCAAAAGCTTCCAGCATTCTTCTGCCAAATGCGGCATTACCGGGGCGAACATCTGAACAGTAAGCTTTACTGAAACGACAAGACCTTCGGGCAAGGGATTCCTGCCCGCCTTGCGTATAGAAGTTTCGAGAATATTGACCAATGCATGTATCTGGGCAATTGCGCTGTTAAAACGCAGGCTTTCAAACATAGCATCGACTTTTGCCAGGCACCGATGGGACTGTTGCAACAACTCGATTGATTCGGATCCGGAAATATCCTTGTTGGTATCGGCGTCAGCTACATCGTTAATTAGTCGCCATATGCGTTGAACAAAACGATTGGCTCCCTCGACACCTTGATCGGTCCATTCCACATCACGTTCAGGAGGCGAATCTGACAGCATGAACCAGCGCGCAGTGTCAGCACCATAAATTTTGGTAATTTCCTCAGGCCCGACGGTGTTCTTCTTGGACTTCGACATTTTTTCGAGAGGACCAATCTCCACCGCCTCTCCGGTTTCGATATAAAATGCCTTGCGATTGTCGTCGTGTCCTTCGATCCGCACGGCTCCCGGCTCCAGCCAGTTTCCTTCATTTGATCGGTAGGTCTCATGGACAACCATGCCCTGCGTAAACAAGCCCTTGAAGGGTTCATCAAGATCGAGATGATTACAGGCACGCATGGCCCGGGTGAAAAATCTCGAATAGAGCAGATGTAGAATCGCATGCTCAATCCCGCCGATATATTGATCAACCGGCAACCAATGATCAACAATCTTGCGGTCGGTCGGTGTTTCTGACCATGGCGATGTAAAACGCGCAAAATACCAGGAGGAATCGACAAAGGTATCCATGGTGTCCGTCTCGCGGAGCGCATCGGAGCCGCATTTCGGGCAGGTTGTATGCCGCCATGCCGGGTGGCGGTCCAGCGGATTTCCCGGCTGGTCGAATGTAATATCATCCGGCAATTTTACCGGGAGGTTTTCCTTTGCTTCAGGAACGACACCGCATTTCTCGCAGTGAACCACGGGAATTGGGCATCCCCAGTAGCGCTGGCGTGAAATACCCCAATCGCGGAGGCGGTAGTTTACCTGCAATTCGCCCTTGGGCCGCCCATTCAACTGGACATCACCAAGACGTCTGGCAATTTCATCGAATGCCTTATCGGTAGCCATACCATCGAGGAAACGGGAATTCAGCATCACGCCGTCGCCGACATAGGATTCATCGGAAATTGTGAATTTGGATGCATCCGCGTCAGACGGCATGACAACGGGAACAACCGGCAGGTCATATTTGCGGGCAAAATCCAGATCACGCTGATCCCCTGACGGGCAACCGAAAATTGCCCCTGTGCCGTAATCCATCAAGACGAAATTGGCGACATAAACCGGCAACTTCCAGGAGTTGTCGAATGGATGGAGCACCGTGATTCCGGTATCGAAACCGGTCTTCTCGGCAGTCTCAAGGGCAGCGAGTGATGTGCCCTGGCGGCGGCATTGCTCACAATATTCGGCGAGTTCATTGTTTTGTTCGGCAGTGGCACGCGCCAATGGATGATTCGGTGAAATCGCCATGAAGGACGCGCCGAAGATTGTGTCCGGCCGGGTTGTATAGACTTCCAACTCGTCAAAACCATCCGGGGCGTCTTTGTCATCAATTTCCCAGCGAATCAGCATGCCTTCGGATTTGCCGATCCAGTTTTTTTGCATCAACCGGACCTTTTCAGGCCAACGATCAAGCGTCTCCAGGGAATCCAGCAAATCTTCGGAATAATCAGTTATCTTGAAAAACCACTGCGTCAGTTCGCGTTGTTCTACGAGTGCGTCGGAACGCCAGCCACGTCCGTCGATAACCTGTTCATTTGCAAGCACGGTCTGGTCTACCGGATCCCAGTTTACGGTCGACTTCTTTCTGTAGACGAGGTCCTTCTCCAGAAAGTCGAGAAACAAACTTTGCTGCTGGCTGTAATATTCCGGATCGCATGTCGCGAATTCCCGGCTCCAGTCTATCGACAAACCCATCAGTTTGAGCTGTTCGCGCATTGTCGCAATGTTTTGATAGGTCCATTCGCCCGGATGAACCTTGTTCTGCATGGCCGCATTTTCTGCCGGCATGCCAAACGCATCCCAACCCATGGGGTGAAGCACTTCAAATCCCTTGGCCCTGCGATATCTCGCTACGACGTCGCCCATGGTGTAATTTCGTGTATGGCCGATATGTATGCGCCCGGACGGGTAGGGAAACATCTCCAGCACATAGTATTTTTCCTTGTCCCCTGAGGGGCTACGCGGCGTCTCGAAAAGTTTCTTTTCATCCCAGGTTTTTTGCCATCTGGGTTCTACTTCACTTGCGTTGTATCGTTGGGTTGCCATATGCGCTGTCTTTGGAGAATGTTCCGGCGAAGCCGGGGAGAAAAATGAATGACTAACGGCTGGAAGGCAAACCAGAATATTTGCCCATGGTCAACCGGCAGGTGGGGTGAACAGACCACTGGTCAGGAAAATATGAGAGGCAAGAATGACAAATGTAGCTGACGGGCTGGCAAATGTCAGAGAACAGATAGCGTTGGCTGAAGAAGAATCCGGGCGCAAGCCAGGCCGGGTTTCCCTGATCGCTGTCAGCAAGACCCATGACAAATCCTCAATTTTGCAGGTAATTCAGGCTGGTCAAAGGATATTCGGCGAAAACAGGGTTCAGGAGGCGATGGCAAAATGGCCTGAAATAAAGGAGATGTATTCCGACATAGAGCTACATCTTATAGGGCCGTTGCAAAGCAATAAATGTGCAAATGCTGTCGCCATGTTTGATGTCATAGAAACAATCGACCGGGAAAAGATTGCAAGGGAGATATCCCGGGAGATTGAGAAGCAAGGTGCAAATCCTAAACTGTTTGTACAGGTCAATACGGGTGCAGAATCTCAAAAGGCGGGTATTTCAATCGAAGAAGCGGTTGACTTTGTAGAAATGTGCAAATCCAAGTATGGACTAAATATCAGTGGTTTAATGTGTATCCCACCATTTGAGGAAGATCCCGGTCCGCATTTTGATTGTCTGGAGAAATTGGCCAGCGAATGCGGATTGTCTGAACTATCGATGGGAATGTCGGGTGATTTTACAACCGCAATTGCCCATGGAGCGACACAGGTACGTGTTGGGAGTGCGATTTTTGGAGAGCGGAAACCCTATCATGGATAGATCAGAATTTCCGGGCGTCGGGCAAGTTGGGAAATCAGTCTCGACATATGTTTTTGGCTGAGAGCGATGCAACCTTCCGTTGGCTTATATCCCGGTCTGGCGATATGCATGAATATGGCACTCCCGGCACCGCGAATGCGTGGCCTGATATTCCAGTCGATGACAAAAAGAACATCGTATAGGGCGTCGTCACGAAGCAGTTTCTCGTGACTGACGCTGATCGGTAATTTTACAGGGCGGTTATAGTTTCCGCTGGATGGATCGTCGCACCAGCCCATATCGGGGTTGAGAGGTTTTGCCCCGGATTTGATACCGGAAGCGCCATATTTTCCAAGATTGCCGGGATGAAAGAAAACACCGGCAAGAGCAAATCGGCCGGCTGGTGTTCTACGGTCTCCTTCACGCTTGATGACAGATATTCCATTTTCGCCAAGTGTACATGGACAGGTTAGCCAACCGGCCTTGAGCAAACCATGATGAGGATAACCCCCTGGAGCCCGGCGAACAGTGATTCTTTTGACGGGAAAGCGAAGCTTCTTCAATCTCTTGCGTTTCATCGATCACGATTTGGAAAATAAAATCACATCCGCGTGGATGAGAAATAGTGGGCCTTAACAATTCAAACTGCCATTCTTATGCACTATATACAAACAGGCGTGAAATCATGGCTGTCCAATTAGAGGAATAATGAATGACTGCGAGAAACATTCTGCTGGTAGATGATGATGATGATCTGCGCGAAGCCTTGATTGAACAATTAAATCTTTACGAGGAATTCGAGATCATGTCTGAATCGAGCGCCACCAAGGGCGTTCAACTGGCACGGGGCAATCATATTGACCTACTGATCATGGATGTCGGATTGCCCGATATGGACGGCCGTGAAGCGGTTAAACTCCTGCGCAAGGGCGGATTCAAGGCTCCGATCATCATGCTTACCGGCCATGACACCGATTCGGACACCATATTGGGTCTGGAAGCGGGGGCAAATGATTATGTCACCAAACCCTTCCGGTTTGCGGTTCTGCTTGCTCGTATCCGTGCGCAATTAAGAACGCATGAGCAGAGTGAGGATGCCGTATTTACCGTCGGGCCATATACGTTCAAACCTGCACAAAAGCTGATGGTTGAAGAAACCGGCGGAAAGGTTCGATTGACCGAGAAAGAAACGGCAATTGTGAAATATCTCTATCGTGCCGAGCAGAAAATCATTGGCCGTGATGAGTTACTGGAACAGGTATGGGGATATAATTCCGGTGTTACAACCCATACATTGGAGACACATATTTACCGCTTGCGGCAAAAAATCGAAAAAGACCCCTCAAATTCGAGACTTCTTGTGACTGAAGGTGGTGGCTACAAGCTGGTCCCTTGACCTATTCTTCAGATTCAGGCCTTGATTCGGATTGAAGGGCTGGATTCGGGGACATGGGACTACAGGAAGACATAGATCTGCTATCGCGTGTTGAATTGTTTCGGGATTTTGGCCTGGAACATTTGCGGTTGATTGCGTTCGGGACCGAGCGGCAGGTTCTGAAGAAGGGCACAGCCTTATTCACCGAAGGTGATGAGAGCGAAGGCGGATATGTCATTGCCTCGGGCCAGGTGGATATCGTTTTGCATCGCGGCGAGCGGGATCTGGTGCTGGAAAGCTGCGGGCCTGCGGGTCTGATTGGCGAGATGGCCTTGATTACCGGGGTAAGGAGGGTTGCGACCGCTGTGGCAAAAACCGAGTGTGAACTTCTTTTCATACCGAGACCACTATTCCATAG
>JBPCWJ010000285.1:0-6371 GCA_051009635.1 Rhizobiaceae bacterium | reverse complement strand
GAGCCAGGGCAAGGAAATTTCGTTTGGCGAGAAGACGCTGAAAGTTGAAGCGCTGGATGGATTTGACTTTTCCAAAGCCGATATTGCCCTGATGTCAGCAGGCGGTGGTTTGTCAAAGGAATGGTCGCCAAAAATTGCAGCAAAAGGTTGTGTTGTAATAGATAATTCGTCGGCATGGCGTTACGACGCCGATGTTCCCCTGATTGTACCCGAGGTGAATGCAGATGCGATTGACGGGTTTACGAAACGGAATATTATTGCCAATCCGAATTGCTCGACCGCACAGCTGGTCGTCGCCTTGAAGCCGCTGCATGGAAAGGCAAAAATAAAGCGGATTGTGGTTTCCACCTATCAATCCGTTTCGGGCGCTGGCAAGGAAGCGATGGATGAGTTGTTCAATCAGACCCGCGCGGTGTTTGTCGCTGATCCGGTTGAGACGGACAAATTTCCGAAGAGAATTGCTTTCAATGTCATCCCCCATATCGATGAATTCATGGATGATGGTTCCACCAAGGAAGAATGGAAAGTAGTCGCTGAAACCAAGAAGATGCTGGACAAGTCGATCAAGGTCAGCTGCACGGCTGTTCGTGTACCTGTATTTGTCGGTCACAGCGAGGCTGTGAATATCGAGTTCGAAAATCCGATTTCGGCAGATGAAGCAAGAGCCATATTGCGCGAGGCGCCGGGTTGCCTGGTAGTCGATAAGCGTGAAGATGGCGGCTACATCACACCAGTGGAATGCGCAGGCGAAGATGCGACCTATATTTCCAGGATCCGGGAGGATTCGACACTGGAAAACGGGCTGAACATCTGGGTTGTCTCGGATAATTTGCGCAAGGGTGCCGCGCTCAACACGGTTCAGATCGCGGAACTACTGATAAATCGCGGTTTGCTGCAGGAACGCAGTGCTGCATAGAAAATACCAATCCTGACTGTGGGTGGATGTTTTTGCGGTCCACCCGCAATGATTGCTGCCATATCAACGCCTCATTAATCCGTCAGCCATTATCATCAGCAAGTCGGTTTTAGCAGATAGATTCCGCTGTCGGCTTGCCTTGACGGTAACAGGAATTTGGCATTCATTGACCATGGATGGAAATCGGGCTGATTACCGGCGACCATAAACCAGGATCTGAGGTACTGATATGCGCTTGCTGACCACTGGCCTAATCGGGGCAATAGCCGTCACAATCATCACCGGGACGGCAGTTCCCGCAAATGCTGCCAAGAAGTGCGGCAATGATTCCAGCGGGTTTAACGCCTGGGTGGCAGAGTTCCGAAAGGAAGCGATGGCCAACGGTATTCGCAAGCAAACACTGGATGAAGCCTTTGCCGGCATGAAATATGCCACCAGCACAATCCGCCTGGATCGCAATCAAAAAAGCTTCAAGCTTTCCTTTGATCAATTCATGAAGAAGCGCGGTGCGGCGACCATCGTCAAACAGGGCAAGAGGCACAAAAAGAACAATGCTCAGGCACTTGCCCGGATTGAAGCGCGTTATGGCGTGCCCGCCGGTCCGTTGATCGCCATTTGGGGCATGGAAACTGCCTTTGGCCGTTTCTCGGGCGACAAGCCGATTTTCCCGGCGCTCGCAACGCTTGCCTATGATTGCAGACGATCGGCATTATTCGAGAAACAACTCTATGGCGCTTTGAAAATCCTTCAGTCACGACAATTGTCGAAATCCAAAATGCGCGGTGCCGGTCATGGCGAACTAGGCCAAATGCAATTCCTTCCTGCCAATTACATCAAATATGGTGTGGATGGCGATGGCGATGGGCGCGTGGATATGGTCAATTCCCATATAGACGGGCTTGCTTCGACGGCTAATTATCTGAAAGCCTATGGCTGGAGACGGGGTGCCGGTTACCAGCCGGGCGAACCCAATTTCCGGGCAATACAGGGCTGGAACAAGGCTGGAGTTTACCAAAAGGCAATTGCCTCCATTGGAAAGTCGATCGATGGCTAAGGCTGCCGGGTCGGCGCGATTAAGTCGATGAGATCAGGCCCAGATTGCAATTGGTAATCCCCTGTCGTCACTAATTATCTTCTCGGGATATGATCTCGCACGGCCCTGACTAATTCTTTCAACTACCGACAGGCAGGCACAAGCATCGAGCAGATCGTCGAATGCAGCGCCCCTTGGCGGCTTTTGGTTCAGAAAAGTGCGGTCGATTCCGATGGCAGCAAGAAGGTTTTTTCTTTCCTTCATGCCAGCCGGGTTTAATCTTCCCTTGATTTTCTTGGGCGTTTGCAGCGGATATTCGTCATTAAGCTTCCAGAATGCCAGTTCGGGATGAACCTCGAAAAAATTTTCATGTCCATTGGCAAGAAGAAATTCGTCAAGCTGCCTGATCTTCGGGAAAAGATGAAATGCCTGTTTGGAGACCTTTCGTGGAGGGTTTGAAGTTTCCAGGGCAACATGGCAGGCATCGCGGTAACCATGCGTATAGACAGCGGCATGGGAAGGAATGGAGAAGACGCTCGACTGCCGCTCTCCAAGCAAGGGACGGATAAGGGTTTCGGGGCCGCGACCGCCTTTGCCGATGAATTCGGGAAGACCGATTGGCATGTCAACGGCAATCAGGCTTGCAGGCGGAAAACTTCGAGCCAATGTCTGGAAATCGGGAAACAGCTGCACTTTCAGATCGGAGAATTTGTAAGATTTCGCAGAAACGGCGATCCAGCCAGCCTTGCACCCGTCCACCCCAATCAGGCATCTTTCGTCCATTGGTGCCCTAATCCTGCGGATTTTTGGATAATTGCATATTGTGCATATAAACCATGGCCATGGGTCTGATGAGGCTGTTAGCCGCCAGTTGGGGCATCAGCTCGCTGTCATTTCTCTTGACCGCGCCTGCCATAACTTCGAAGACTGATGAAGCAGCTCTTTGCAAGGAAATTTCGACGTTATTTTCGTCCAGCAGCGTTGCCAGAAGAATTGCTGAAAACAGATCACCCGCTCCGCTGCCGGGACCGGGAAGGCGCTTGTGCTCTGCCAAGATCGTCTTTTTCCCGTGAATCAGCAGATTGCCGATATTACCACGCATGAGACCGGGTGTTGACGTTGCTACAGCCATTGTACCTGGAAAGGGGCCACTGGCTGACATCGGGTGCATGTTGTCTGCCATCTGTTTGGCGCCATCGGCAATTTCAGCATGGGTCGTGAGTTCGTCCTGCTCCGTAAGCCATGCGAGTTCATAGATATTCGGCGTTGCCAATGAGGCCTTGGGCAAAAGTTTGTTTCTAATTTCATGAGCGGTCGGCTCCGAAATATACAAACCCTTGCTGTCTCCAATGACCGGGTCGCACAGATAGAGGATATCAGGGTTGATGGCGCGGATATTGCTGATGAATTCGGCAATGACGCCAACCTGTTCCTGATTGGCGATATAACCCGTGGTTATCGCGCCCACTTCTTCGATCCAGGGTGAATCCTCCAGATCCGAAAGCAATTTTTCCAATTGCCCGGTATCGATTTCTATTCGCGTCGCTTTGCCGTGGCCGGGATGATAGGGAAGAATTACCGTCGGTACGATCCATGCCGGAAAGCCCAGCGTTCCAAATGCAAACGCGCTGGCCCGGTTTCCGACCGATCCACGGGCAACCTGGCTGGAAATGGAAATTATTGCCGGTTTCTGGCTGACAGGCATTTCGGTCATTTAATGATGTAAGTGTTCATGACGTGAATAAACAAACCGATGAATACAATCAGCGCCATTATTCTGGCAATCCGTTTTCCCCAGATCTCAATTTCATCATCTTCCGGGTTTTCCATCCCTGAAAAATGCTTGCCCAGCCGATCGACATTTCGCGCGAATGAAGATGTCCCAATGGTCTCGGAATCGCGGTCAACACGATCCAGTATCCTTTGAGCTTCCTTTTCCTGCTCGCGATCAGGCGCTCCTGCACGCTTTCCCTGTGATCCATGCTTTGCCGTTTTGCGGCTGTCCTGATTCATGATTTCCACTCTGGTGTTAAAGGCATTTTATATATGTGTTGCAGCAAATGCAGCAATCATCAAGTAAATAGCCGAGGTGTTTCCCTTTGTGGAGCACAAGATTAGTTTGTTCTTTTGTAGCAGTTACATAAAAAGACTGGCATAGTCCTTTGATGGGCAGGTGATTCCCTTTGGAATTGCGGGCGGGCCAGGGTAGGGATGGCGACAAATTTGAATAATAAGAACGAGCAGGTAAACCAGGCCGCCGGACAGGGAAAAATTACGATCGAAAACGAGACGCAGGTTGACCGGAAAGGTATTTTCGGATGGATGCTGTTTGACTGGTCTGCCCAGCCATTTCACACGCTGATAATAACCTTCATTTTTGCACCCTATTTTGCATCAGCAGTGGTAACCACCGACGGTGTTCCGGATCCGGTCAAGGGACAGGAATGGTGGGGTTATGCCGCCGGAATTGGAGGGCTGTTTATTGCATTCCTTTCGCCGATCCTTGGTGCCCTTTCGGATGCGACCGGGCCCCGTAAACCCTGGATTTTCGGATTTTCAATTTTGGCCATCGCCGGCGTTTGGTCGCTCTGGTTTGTAACGCCGGGGGCAGACAATTCCCTTGTGATGTTTGGTCTGGCAGCTTTTGTTGTCGCGCTGATCGGGTTTGAATTTGCCGCAGTGTTCAATAACGCCATGATGCCAAGTCTGGTATCGCGCGAGAAGATGGGCGCACTGTCGGGAAATGCCTGGGCTCTGGGATATTGTGGCGGGCTTATGGTTCTTGTTTTCGTCTTGCTGTTCCTAGCGTCAAATCCGGAGACCGGAAAGACATTCGTCGGATTCGATCCAATATTCGGCCTTGATCCGGATGAGCGGGAAGGGGACCGTGCAGTCGGCCCGATCACAGCAATGTGGTATTTGTTGTTTGTCATCCCGTTGTTTTTGTTCACGCCAGATTCAGCCAAAAGGGCAAGGGTGGCTGGCGCTGTTCATCGCGGATTGTCCGAACTTCTTTCGACGCTGAAGTCGTTGCCGCAGGAGAAAAGCCTGTTTTCCTTCCTGGGCGCGAGCATGCTCTACCGCGATGCACTGAACGGTCTTTTTATCTTTGGCGGCATTTATGCAGGTGGCGTTCTCGGCTGGACCTCAATCCATCTTGCCACTTTTGGAATTCTGGCAAGCATAGCCGGTATTTTCGGTTGTGTATTGGGTGGCTGGGCTGACAACAGGATCGGAACCAAGAAGGTCGTGGTAATTTCAATCTACCTATTGATGATCGCCTGCACCATACTGATATCGACCGGACCGGATGAGGTTTTCTTCACCAGTCTGGCAGCCGGTTCCAGCCTGCCGGACCTCGTATTTTATGCTGGCGGGTGCCTGGTTGGTGCCGCTGGCGGTGCGTTGCAGGCAGCCTCCAGGCCACTTCTTGTGGATCAGGCCAAACCGGGAAAAATGGGTGAAGCATTCGGACTATACGCCTTGTCAGGCCGGGCGACTGCGTTTATCGCGCCATTTTCAATCGCCTATGTAACCGGACTGTTCGACAATCAGCGGGTCGGTATTACGCCGGTGCTTTTGTTGTTTGCACTCGGATTGCTATTGCTTATCCCGGTGCGCTCACGAGATTAGTATTTCAGGTATTATTAATGCCGGAAGTGACGCATGCCGGTAAAGACCATGGCAATACCGGCCTCGTCTGCGGCCTTGATCACTTCCTCATCGCGCATAGAACCGCCCGGCTGGATCACTGCTGTAGCACCGGCCTCAACAGCCGATAACAATCCGTCAGCAAAGGGGAAGAACGCATCTGAAGCGACAACAGAACCGCGAGTTAACGGCTCCGAGAGATCAGCCATCTTTGCTGCATCCTCAGCCTTGCGGGCCGCAATTCTGGAGGAATCAATGCGGCTCATCTGACCGGCACCAATACCGGCGGTTACACCATTCTTCGCATAGACAATGGCATTTGACTTGACGTGCTTTGCAACCTTGAAGGCAAACAACATGTCTGCAAATTCCTGGTCTTCCGGCTTGCGTTTGGTCACAATGGAAAGGTCGTCTGCCGTAACGCTGCCATTGTCACGCGATTGTACAAGATATCCGCCAGCGATGTTTTTCATGGACATGCCGGGTGACGCCGGATCGGCAAGGCCACCCGTGACCAGCAGACGAAGGTTTTTTTTCGTGGCAATTATCTCTTGGGCTTCGGGAGATACCGACGGGGCAATAATAACCTCGGTAAACAGCTCGACAATCTGGCCTGCAGTCTGCGCGTCAAGTTCGCCATTCATTGCCAAAATACCACCAAACGCAGAAACAGGATCACAGGCAAGGGCTGAGCGGTAGGCATCCGCCAGTGTGTCTGCAACCGCCACCCCGCAGGGATTGGCATGTTTGATGATGGCAATGGCAGCACCT
>JBPCWJ010000284.1:0-13444 GCA_051009635.1 Rhizobiaceae bacterium | reverse complement strand
CTATATGGGCTCCGGTGAATTCAGAAATGATCAATTCGGGTTCATGTGGGATATTGTCTATCTCAATCTGGGTGCTTCAGCCTCGTTTGGAAACCGTATTAATGGCGGAGTCGAACTTGGCTACAAACTATCAATGTCCACCTTTGCAGGTAGTTACCGGTTTCATCAGACTGCAAGCAGTTATGCCGATGTTTTCATTGGTGCCCGTTTTCACAATGTCGACTTGAGCCTGGACCTGTCAGTTGGGCCACTTGCCGCCAACCGCTCTGCCGGGGGTAGCTGGGTAGACCCAGTTATCGGTGTTAAAGGCAAACACAGCTTTACCGAAAATTGGTTTGTGAAGGGCAGCGCCCTTTACGGTGGTTTTGGTGTCGGTTCGGACCATATGTATGACATTTCCGGTTTCGCCGGTTACGAAACCGCAAAAGGCACCGAGATTTATGCCGGATGGCGCATTGCCGATACCGACTACAGCAGCAGCGATTTCACCTGGGACGTGAAATTTTCCGGGCCGATGCTTGGGTTTACGTTCAAGTTCTAAAACCTGAAAACACACTGCTGAAGTTCAGCTGGTCAGGCTTTTGCTGACGCCTTGGTATATTTCAGAAATAAATGGTGCGGTCGAGAAGACTCGAACTTCCACCCGTGTTACCGGACAGCGACCTCAACGCTGCGCGTCTACCAATTCCGCCACGACCGCACTTGCTGACTGCAGATCCACATATGGACCACATCAACCCGGCGCATGTAGCAAAAGCAGGCTGTTGAAACAAGGACAATCTGCAACCAATTGTGTTGTAATGTCCTAAACTGTGAAGCATTGCCATTTGACCATTGGCCGGGCTATGGAACGGATGATGAAAACCAATTCAAATGCCACTGAACAAACCGAATCTGCCCCACATGTTCCGATCATGGCACCTGCCGCTTCCTCTGCGACTGTTCAATGGGAAATTACCGACGGGCTGACACCTTATGAGGAAGCAGTTTCCCGTATGGATATGCTTGCCACTGCCATTGCGGCAGGAGAAGCGCCAGAGCGTGTATGGCTTGTCGAACACCCTCCCCTTTATACGGCTGGTACCAGCGCAAAATCGGAAGACCTGCTCGTTGGAGATCGCTTTCCGGTTTTCCAGACCGGGCGTGGCGGGGAATATACCTATCACGGGCCGGGCCAGCGCGTTGCCTATGTGATGTTGGACTTGAAGCGGCGAAAGCCGGATGTGCGGGCCTTTGTTTCAGCACTGGAAGATTGGGTTATTGCGACGCTTGCTGATTTCAATGTTCGGGCAGAACGGCGCGAGGGAAGAATCGGCGTCTGGGTGGAAAGACAGGACAAGCCCCGTATGCCCGATGGCAGCATGGGTGAGGAAAAAATCGCTGCAATAGGAATCAGACTGCGAAAGTGGGTCAGCTTTCACGGCATCTCAATCAATGTCGAGCCAGAGCTGGACCATTTCAGCGGCATTGTACCTTGTGGAATTTCCGAACATGGCGTGACCAGCCTGGTTGATCTTGGCCTTCCAGTGGAAATGAACGATGTCGATGCCGCGCTAAAGCGCAACTTCACCGGTATATTTGGTGAAGTCGCCTAACAAATGGACTTTCACAGTTTATTGGCTAGTGCAGCAGGATCAGGCAGGAATTGATTCCTTGTCCATCAATTCCTGAAGCTTTGGATTTACTTCGTGGCTTTCCCGCTTGATGAAGCTCAACAGTGCCCGTTCGTTTTCATGGATAACGCCATCAGCGAACAATTTGTCGATTAGCCATTCCGCTTCCACAGCATCCAGTTTTTCGGCTTCATATTCAGCCATTACCTGTTTTTCGTTACGTATTTTCCAGGCTTTCTCAATCTGGCCGTGGGCATCATCAAATATGCCATCGAAAAATCCACGAGAGAACATGCTTGTAATGCCGGAAACTGCGCCGGTCAGGGTTCCTGCCACATCGCTCGATGTGTCGCTCAACCATTCTTCACGAGCCAGCGCCTCGGTGCGCGATGGTGCGCTATAGCTGGCCGCCGCCAGCAGATAATTGCCAATTGCCTTGACGAACAGTTCTCTCCAGGCTGGATGATTTCCTTCCGGCGCCAGAGCATCATTCAGATCAAACAGAAACTCAGCTTCTGTCTTTGAAATCGAAATGCCACCATCACCGCCAAAGGAATAAAGAACAGCCCGGATAAGTTCGACTTCTGTCTCTCCGATCACGGCTTTTTCCAATAAACGCCCATTTGCGAGCGGACCTTCCCCTTCAAGGACCAGATGGCCAATCTGGTCGAGCGTAAAGCCAACCAGCATTTCCGGGGATGAATTGGATTTTGACAGGATACGAACAAGAAGCTCAAGCTCACTGGCCGCCTCGACACGCCCGTCAGCATTGACCGCGTCAATAATCCATTGAGCATTGTCGACCGTCACATAGCCGCGCGGTTCAGCCTGGAATACTGTGTACTCCGTCAACGCCTCGACAAAGAATTCGTTCCATTCCTGGCATTTCTCAGCGACCTGGCTGTTCATTGCCAATAACGCATCAGCTTCCTGACGGGATACGACACCATCGCGGAAGACTTCTCCACGAAAATACAAGACATCCTTCGGGCTGATTTTGTTTTCCTCGGCCAGAATGCCCACAAAATTTTCCGCGCTGACCCTTGTCTCGTTCATCGGTATCCCTTCCGTCACAATGGCGTTTTGGCCGGAAGGTTACCTGATCATGTTTGATATTTGGCGAAGGAACAGGGTTAACGGCCGGTAAAACCGGAGACGGTCAGTATTCGAATTTTAGTTATGAACGTGAATCAGGTAAACTCGATAATTATTTGATTATTTTGATGTTTTGATCGAGAGAATACAACATGGACAAAGCTGCGTTGAATTCCCTTTCCCTGAGCCCGCGGCGCTTTGAGGCTTCTTCATCTTCGCCCCAATGCTGGATATTCCAGTTTTCATCCACATGTGCGGCCTCCCATATTTGGGTTGCAGACATGAATCTACGCCCAGCCGCCATTGCCAATAGGGCTGAACCGGTCAGCGAAGTAACAGTATGCAAACAGGCAAGGGAAATAGGATCGTCATGGGACCGCAAACAGGCCGAAAAGATCACCAGCGCCTCCTTGGGCTGCGCCACATGGACAATTCCTTCGGCAAGAATGAAATTTGCACCAAACTCGTCGCGAAACCAGTCGAGAACCGGGTCCCATGATTCCGACTGGCGTTCTACCAGTCCTGCCGGTGCATCCGCCCTGTAAAGCAGCAAGTCGGAGCTGGCAAATATGAGAATATCCTCAAATACGGCCTGCGGATCACTGGCGACCCCATCCAGAGCAGTGTTTGCCAGTCTTGTAACCGGCATAAGTGCAGGGTCGATTTCCGTCTCCTGCGCCTCGAACTCATCAGCGATCAGTTTAGCCGTGTTTTCGTTGGGTAGAACCAGATCGCCACGGGCCGGTGTCTTGATAGGCTTTCCATCCAGCTGGACCGCAAAGCCGCCCTCAGCTGACACAACTTCTACCGTCTTGTAAAATCTTTTGGGCAATGGCGTCTTCATTGCTTCCTGAGCCGTTTTGACCGGATCGGCACCCTGCCCCATCGCGTCTTCAAGGATGTCACGCATAATCTTCTCCTGCTGAATTCATATCGAATCCAAGCAAATTAAATGACTGCACCATATGTGGAGGCAAAGGTGCGGAAACATCGATCATTCCCTGATCGGGGTGCGGGATCCGGATTTGCCTGGCATGCAGGTGCAGGCGCTTCTGAATTCCTCCGGGAAACTCCCAATTTTCCACATCGAAATATTTGGGATCACCAATGATTGGATGGCCGATACTGGCGGTATGCACCCGCAATTGATGGGTTCGACCCGTAATCGGCGACAGTTTGATCCAGCTGAGGTTTTGACCGGCTGCCTCCAGAACGCTGTAGACCGTCTCAGCATGATCTGCATCGGGTTCTCCGTGCCTGGCTACCCGCATGCGGTCACCATCCTCGGTCTTCTCCTTGACGAGCCAGTTGGAAATCCGCCCTTCGTGCTTCCTGGGAACGCCCTTGCAAACTGCCCAGTAGATCTTTTCGGTATCTCGATGCCGAAAGGATTTGGTGAGTTCAACAGCAGCACCGCGAGTGCGCGCCACCACCAGAACGCCGGATGTATCACGATCCAGCCGATGAACCAGACGGGGCTTCTCGCCCTTCTTGCTGCGCATCGATTCCAGCATCATGTCCACATGGCGCGAAACACCTGATCCACCCTGTACCGCCAGACCTGCAGGCTTGTTGAACACGAAGACCTTCTTGTCCTGATAAAGCATCATGTCGTTTAAGACATCGATATCGTTACGATCACGAATTGTGGCGGCGGTCATATGGCGTTCACGGTTCTTACCCGAATTGGCAAGGCCGGTGACCATGGGTGGAAGACGGACGACCTGGTCTTTTACCAGCCTGGTATCCGACTTCACACGGCCACCATCGACCCTGATTTGTCCGGAGCGAAGCAGTTTCTGCAATTGCCCAAAACCCAAACCAGGATAATGCAGCTTGAACCAACGATCGAGGCGCATTCCTGCCTCATCCGCATCAACGGGGCGATTTTCAACCGCACTCATGCTGCGATCCGTATCAGCCAGAGTCCGGTGAATATGGCCAGCAGGGAAATTACGACGCTTGCAACTGCATAGCTAATCGCAATTGCAGGTGGGCCATCACGCCATAGCGCTACAAAGTCGAGTGAAAAGGCCGAGAACGTGGTGAAACCGCCTAAAAACCCTGTAGCGAGCAACAAGCGCAGTTCATTTGTGTTGCCCCCGGTGCGCCGTACGAGCCAGCCAACGAGTAACCCCATGAGAAGCGACCCTAACACATTCACAAAGAGCGTCCCCCAGGGAAAACCCGGGCCAAACATGCGAAGTGCCGCCAAATTGCACAGGTGCCGCATAACGGCACCGCAAGCGCCGCCAACAGCAACAAAAAGAATATGATACATGCCAGTCTGATAACCGGTTTAGCGGGCTAGCGAAAGGTTACATTGGAAATTTGGATGTGCAAATTACCCAGTAAATTGTACGCTGCGAATCCCGGTTCAATCGGCTAGCAAACCTGAATCTCGCACTTCTTGAATTCAAATGGTGTGGTTTCGCCGATTCTTGTGGCGTCAAACATGCGGCCATCTTCGCACTGTACGCGCGCCTCATAGGTTTGCTGACCGCCCAGCACGCCTTCCTGCATCCTGACGATATAGACCACCTCGCATTTTTTATCGATTGCGATTTGATAATTCAGATCTTCAAGCCAGGCCGGGTCTGAAGATTGTGCGTTTGCGCTTCCGGCAACAAATATCAAAGACATAAATGAATTGCGCCAGCATTTGAGCATATTGACCTCCGTTGGTTGAAAGTACCGTGCTCCAAAATTTGCCCTGTCGCTTTGATCGGGGTCAAATCTAGCCTGAGGATCGATCTTTCCTGAGGTTTTCCCAGTATTGCAATCTCTTATGAATCTCGCGCTCAAATCCGCGTTCAGGCGGGTCATAGAATTTCATTCGTCCCATTTCTTCGGGGAAATAATCCTGACCTGAAAAGGCATCCGGCTGATCATGATCGTACCGATAGCCGTCGCCATAGCCCTCGCCTTTCATCAATTTGGTCGGCGCGTTCAGTATGTGCTTGGGTGGAAGTAGCGAGCCATGTTCACGTGCTGCATTCATCGCGGATTTGTAAGCCGTATAGACGGCATTGGATTTCGGTGCGCATGCTAGGTAGACACAGGCTTGCGCCAAGGCGAGCTCTCCTTCCGGTGATCCCAGGAAATCCCATGTCTGTAGCGCTGAATTTGCAACGGCCAGGGCCTGTGGATCAGCATTGCCAATATCCTCGCTTGCCATTCTTATCATTCGCCGTGCGATGAAATGGCGGTCTTCGCCTGCATCCAACATACGGGCTAGGTAATATAAGGAAGCATCTGGATCAGACCCCCTCACCGCCTTATGCAGCGCGCTAATCAGATTGTAGTGGCCGTCCTGCCCCTTATCGTAAATGGGTGCGCGCCGTTGCAAGATTTCCTGCAATTGTTCCTGTGAATAGGTTTCGCCCGGCTCCGCCGTCCGCCAAACCTCCTCTGCCAGCGATAGCACTGCACGGCCATCACCATCCGCCATGCTGACAAGCATTTTGCGGGCATCATCATCCAGCGGCAGTTTTTCTTCCAGGTGTTCCTCCGCACGGGACAAGAGTTTCTCCAGGCTCTCTTCGCCCAGCGGCTTGAAGGTCAGCACATTGGCGCGGGACAGCAAGGCTGCATTCAATTCGAAAGATGGGTTTTCAGTTGTTGCACCAATCAGGGCAATCGTGCCGTCTTCCATCACCGGCAGGAAACTGTCCTGCTGCGCGCGATTGAAACGATGGATTTCATCGACGAACAGCATTGTTGATTTGCCATTACCCCGGCGGATACGGGCTGATTCAAATATCTTCTTGAGATCGCCAACACCTGAAAATATCGCGGATATCTGCTCGAATTCCTGATTGGTTTCATCAGCGAGCAGACGCGCGACAGTGGTTTTACCTGTTCCCGGTGGACCCCAAAAAATCAGGCTACCAAGCGTACCGGAAGAAATCATGCGGCTAAGAGAGCCGTGCTCACCGGTCAGATGTTCCTGCCCCACCAATTCGCCAAGAGAGGCAGGGCGTAACCGTTCTGCCAGGGGGCGATAGCCTTCCTTCGGGATTTCAATATCACTCCCGAACAAGTCAGCCATGGATGTTCAGAATTTCCATTGAACTATCGCCGGAATTGCCTGAGGAACCCGCCCCTGCGTTCAAAAACAAGGAGCTCACCTCCCCTTTCCACGACAAATTGCCATGAACGGGCATTCCTGGTGACTTCATTTTCCAATTGCTTTGTATCGATAATTTCAGTTCCATTCACCTCCCTGACCACGTCCCTCGGGCGAATGCCATTGAAGGAGGCGGGAGAATTGGCCGCAAGCTGAAGAACAACAACGCCTTTTTCAACATTTGCAATACTGTATTCCTGTGTGAGCGCTGGTGAGACGTTCCCCACTCTGGCCCCCCAAAGTGGGGAACCTTCCGGCATGTCCCGGATATCCCGGGGCGGGTCTTCAGGCGGTGCAACAAGGGCAATATCAAGCTTTCTTCGCTTGCCCCGGTTAAGTACGTGAATGGTTGCATTGTTACCGACGCCCAACGTATCCAGGCGATACCCCAACGCGTCAGGATGATTGATAACCCGATCATTTACACGAAGTACAACATCGCCAATTTTCAAGCCGGCGTCCTCAGCCGGACCATCTTCTACTACCGCAATTACCATCGCTCCGCGTGGACGGGGCATACCCAGGCTTTCTGCGATATCTGACGTCACATTCTGAAAGGAAGCGCCAATCCATGGGCGCATTACCTTGTCTCCCGTCTTCGCAGATTTCAATACGACCCGAGCCATATTGGCGGGAACAGCATAACCAATGCCGACTGAACCACCGGATTTTGAGAAAATCATCGTATTGATGCCGACCAGCCTGCCCTGCATGTCAACCAGGGCGCCACCAGAGTTCCCCGGGTTGATGGAAGCATCCGTCTGGATAAAGAACCCGTAATCATTGACACCCGCCAATGTTCTGGAAACGGCTTAGACAATGCCGCTCGTGACGGTCTGGCCGACCCCGAACGGGTTTCCGATTGCCAAGACAAGATCGCCGACTTCCACATCTTCTGAATCGCCGATTTCGATAGGCTTCAGATCCGAGGCATCCTTGGCCTTGAGAACAGCCAGATCCGATTTCTTGTCTGCCAACACAACCTCGCATTCAAATTCGCGGCCATCTGCCAGAACGATATTGATCGTATCCATTTTTTCGATGACATGGCTGTTGGTCAGCACAATACCATCGCTGCTGACAATAATTCCCGAACCAACAGATGTACGGCCGCGTCGGCGTTGAGGGACACCAAAGAAACGTTCGAATATCGGGTCACCGGCAAATGGTGAACGGACTTCGCGGGCGCGCTGTTTGCCGTAAACATTGACGACAGAATCAGCAACTTTCTTGACCAAGGGCGCAAATGATAATTGCATTTCCGCGCGGCCTGCCGGAACGCGCTTGACAACAGGTTCCTGATTTTGTGCCGTCAGCTGACTGTCATTCTCGTTTTCGCCCTTAAACAGACGTTCAATCGTCTGCTTGAACATATCGTCAATGCCGTATTCGGCTCTGGCAGGAATAGCGGCCACCATTACTGCGGCCAGAATTGTTGCAATCAGGAATACTGAACGAATGGTCAATGCTGGTCTCCGAACTGGGGTGAGGACAGTCAGACTGTCTATATAGGCAAGATGGACCCGCGACAAAAGTCAGATAAATGCGTACCAATGTAAAAAACCGGACGGTTAGGCCGCCCGGTCTTCATATAGTCTGGTCAACCGACAGAAATCAGGCTTCTGTCTGTTCTTCTTCCAAAGCCTCGATGCGGGCCAAATCCTTGGCACCGCGAGCATCAGTATCGCGATCCACCAATTCGATGACAGCCATTGGCGCATTGTCTCCATAACGGAAACCTGCCTTCAAAACTCTGGTATATCCGCCATTACGATCAGCATAACGCGGTCCCAAAACGTCGAACAGCTTCCGTACTTGTTCAACATCGCGAACTTTCGAAATCGCCTGACGTCTTGCGTGCAGATCACCACGCTTGCCAAGAGTGATGAGTTTGTCGACCACGGAGCGTAATTCCTTTGCCTTTGGCAAGGTCGTTTCAATCTGCTCGTGTTCGATCAAGGCAGCCGCCATATTGGCGAATAATGCCTTACGGTGGCTTGCTGTGCGGTTCAGTTTCCGGCCTTGTTTACGGTGGCGCATGGCGCTCTCCCTTTTTTCTATGGGTGACCTGGCACTTAAGATCACCCTTTGCTTATGGTTCTAGTATTGGTCTTCGTAGCGTTTTGCGAGGTCTTCAATGTTCTCCGGAGGCCAGGCGAGCACTTCCATGCCCAGATGCAGGCCCATGCCGGCAAGGACTTCCTTGATTTCATTGAGTGACTTACGTCCGAAGTTCGGCGTACGCAGCATTTCTGCTTCGGTCTTCTGGATGAGATCGCCAATATAGACAATATTGTCGTTCTTCAGGCAGTTTGCCGAACGTACGGACAATTCCAGCTCGTCGACCTTTTTGAGGAGCGCAGGATTGAAGGCAAGCTCTGCAACTTCTTCCTTTTCAACCTCTTTGACGGGCTCATCGAAGTTCACGAAGATCGATAGCTGGTCCTGAACGATGCGTGCGGCATAGGCCACAGCGTCTTCAGCGGAGATTGAACCGTCGGTCTCAATGGTCATGGTCAGCTTGTCATAGTCAAGCACCTGACCTTCACGGGTATTGTCGATCTTGTAGGAAACCTTACGGACCGGCGAGTACAGGCTGTCGACCGGTATCAATCCAATTGGTGCATCCTCACCGCGATTACGATCGGCAGGTACATAGCCCTTGCCATTATCGACGGTCAGTTCCATACGGATTTCGCAGCCTTCATCCAGCGTGCAAAGCACATGATCCGGATTAAGAATTTCTACATCACCGATTGTCTGGACATCCCCGGCGGTTACCGTTCCGGGACCTTCCTTGCGGATGACCATACGCTTTGGACCTTCGCCTTCCATTCGGATGGCAATTTCCTTGATGTTCAATACGATATCTGTGACATCCTCGCGAACACCGGCAATTGATGAAAATTCGTGAAGTACGCCATCAATTTGCACTGCGTTTACGGCAGCGCCCTGCAGTGAGGACAGCAATACACGGCGAAGCGCGTTGCCGAGCGTCAGGCCAAAACCGCGCTCGAGCGGTTCGGCAACAATCACTGCCTTGTTCGTGCTGCTGGAAGCGACTTCCAGCTTGTTTGGTTTGATCAACTCGGACCAGTTCTTGGAAATCATCGGGCAATATTCCCTTCAGGTTTTTCTGCCACCATCCCTTCGTGGCGAGATCCTAAAGTCCCCTGCAATGCGGATTTGTTGCAGGGTGTCAATTTTTAGACGCGGCGCTTTTTGCGCGGACGGCATCCATTGTGCGGAATGGATGTCACATCGCGAATAGAAGTAATCTGAAACCCTGCAGCCTGCAGCGCGCGAAGAGCAGATTCACGCCCGGAACCCGGTCCGCGAACTTCCACTTCCAGCGATTTCATGCCGTGTTCCTGAGCTTTTTTCGCAGCATCTTCGGCAGCAACCTGGGCAGCATAAGGTGTCGATTTGCGCGATCCCTTGAAACCCTGAGCACCGGCTGATGACCAGGAAATTGCATTTCCCTGGGCATCGGTAATTGTAATCATGGTATTGTTGAATGTTGAATTCACATGGGCGACGCCCGATGAGATATTCTTCTTTTCGCGACGACGTACGCGCGTGGCTTCCTTGGCCATATTATTCCTTTCTACTCGATCTCTGCACCGCCGTAATCCCAGCGGCTCCACCCTTTGAAAATCAAATTCAGTTTCCCCTGACCGTTTTCAGTGGGCCCGGATACAAACCAAATTTTCTTTCCTTATTTCTTCTTGCCGGCAATTGCCTTGGCAGGCCCCTTGCGCGTGCGTGCATTTGTGTGTGTTCTCTGGCCACGCACCGGAAGTCCGCGACGATGGCGCAGACCACGATAGCAACCCAAATCCATCATGCGCTTGATTTTCATGGAAGTTTCGCGGCGAAGATCTCCCTCCACCATGAAGTCCCGTTCGATAATTTCACGAATTTGCAGAACTTCGGCATCTGTCAGTTCATGGACACGACGCTCAGCGGCAAGATTTGCCTGTTCGATGATTTTTTTCGCACCCTTTGGGCCAATTCCGTGGATGTATTGCAATGCAATCACCACACGTTTGCCCGTGGGAATGTTTACCCCAGCTATACGAGCCATATTATCACTCCATTTGTTCCGGCAATGCCGGAAGTTTCAACAACCCGCGTCCGGTGGAGGCCGGCCCCTGCGGGACATTCATCTCTTTTTTGAAATGACTATTTTCAATGATAAAGGTGCCTATAAGCTCCTCAAAACATCAATCGACCGGCTCCCGGCCTCCAAATAGGGAAAGCGGGCCCGATCGGTCATCATTTTCAAAGTAGTGTTCGTTTACGCATGCAGGCAGTGCGAGTCAAGCTATTATGTCCCGGCAAAGCCTTTAATTCACCTCGTCAAGAATTTTGCGGATATTTACATAGATCTCCGGAATTTCACCCATGCCGTCAGTCGGTCGTAACTTGTCCTGTGCGTAATAGTAACCGGTAAGCGGCGAAGTCGATTTATAATAGGTCAACAAGCGCGTACGCATCGTTTCCGCATTGTCGTCATCCCTGCGCTTGAACTCGGTCGCGCCGCATTGGTCACAGACATTTTCAACAGCAGGTCGCTTGAAAATGTCATGATAACCCTCGCCGCATTTCGCACAGGTATAACGGCCAGCCACGCGTTCAATCAGTTGCTCATCGTCAACATCCAATTGCACAACGCAATCCAGCGTGATTCCCTTGCTCTTCAATACCGCTGTAAGTGCATCAGCCTGTTCAAGTGTCCTGGGATATCCGTCAAGGATGAACCCGTTTGCGCAATCAGGTTCATCAAGCCGGTCTGAGACGATGGCATTGACAATATCGTCAGAAACAAGCTTGCCCTCGTCCATCACCGCCTTGGCCTTTAGGCCGGTCGGTGTCTCGGCAGCAACGGCTGCGCGCAACATGTCTCCTGTAGACAATTGCGGAATGTTGTAATGTTCGATCAGCAGCTTTGCCTGGGTTCCCTTTCCCGCTCCGGGCGGTCCGAGTAAGATCAGCTTCATCGGTTCTTCTTGCCTCCCCGCAAACGCGACTTCTTGACCAGCCCCTCATATTGGTGGGCGAGCAAGTGTCCTTGCACTTGTGCAACCGTATCCATGGTGACCGAAACAACGATCAGTAGCGAAGTGCCACCCAAATAAAACGGAACGCCGGTCGCAGAGATCAAGAATTCGGGCAGCAGACAGACAATTACCAGATAAATGGCGCCAACCACAGTGATCCTGGTCAATACATAGTCAATATATTCTGCAGTCCGTTCGCCTGGGCGAATACCGGGAATGAACCCACCATGGCGTTTGAGGTTGTCGGCAGTATCTTTCGGATTGAAGACAATGGCTGTGTAGAAGAACGCGAAGAATGCGATCATCGCAGCGTAGAAAAGCATATAAAGCGGCTGGCCATGACCCAGCAGAGCCGTAATTGTCGCCAGCCATTGTGGCATTGTAGCGGTATTGGAAAAGCCTGCGACCGTCACCGGCAACAGCAGCAATGAAGATGCAAAGATTGGCGGAATGACACCAGCGGTATTGAGTTTGAGCGGCAGGTGCGAAGCATCGCCCTGGAACATCCGGTTTCCAACCTGGCGCTTTGGATACTGTATCAACAATCGCCGTTGCGCCCGCTCCATGAACACGATGAACATGATCACCGCGACTGCGAGGATCAAAATTCCGAAGATGATTATCGAGGACAAAGCACCTGTACGGCCCAATTCCAGGGTTCCGGCAAGTGCTCCGGGCAGGCCAGCCACGATGCCGGCAAAAATGATCAACGAGATACCATTACCGATACCGCGTGCGGTTATCTGTTCGCCAAGCCACATCAGGAAGATCGTGCCGCCAACCAGCGTTATTACCGTTGAAAGCCGGAAGAACAGCCCCGGATCCGTGACAATATTGTTGGCAGATTCCAGACCGACTGAAATACCGTAAGCCTGCAATGTACCCAGGAGGACCGTGCCGTAACGGGTATACTGGTTTATAATCTTGCGGCCCTGCTCGCCTTCTTTCTTCAACTGTTCCAGAGTCGGAACAACCGAGGTCATCAGCTGGATAATAATCGACGCCGAAATATAGGGCATAATACCCAGCGCAACGATTGCAAGCCGCTCGACTGCTCCGCCAGAAATCATGTTAAACAGGCCTAACACACCCCTGCTCTGGGTCTCAAACGCCTGGGCATAGGCTTCAGGATTAATCCCCGGGAGCGGAATATAGGTCGCCAATCTGTAAATGATAAGCGCACCCAGCGTAAACCAGATGCGTTTCTTGAGTTCCTCAGCTTTTGCAAATGCAGAGAAATTTAGATTGGAAGCAAGTTGTTCAGCGGCTGATGCCATTTGGCTCTCCGGTCAAATATTTCTGGCAAGCACATAAATACCGCCAGTCGATGGAAAACAGGCAGTAACCGGCCGATTATTCGGCCGACGCCTTTTCTGCCTTTGGCGCAACGGTGACCTTACCGCCAGCCTTTTCCACTTTTTCAATTGCAGCCTTGGAGGCGCCAGCAATATCGAAAGTAACCTTTGCTTTCAGTTCGCCGTCAGACAGCAAGCGAACGCCATCCAGTTTACGGCGAATGACGCCTGCATCGATAAGGGCAGCAG
>JBPCWJ010000283.1:0-20320 GCA_051009635.1 Rhizobiaceae bacterium | reverse complement strand
GTGTTCGTGGATTTAAGTGCCTTGGCGATGGATTCGGTCGAGGGCCAACGGGCCCGGCCTACGTTCGTAACGCGCTTGGATTTGTTAAAAGTCGTGGGATCGAGTCCGGATTTTCTCGCCAGACCGGATGGAGTAAGGCGCCGCCGTTCGGCCAAAGCATCAATAGCTGCCCAAACTGCTTCATGAGATAACATGACCGCCTGACCCCTCCCCGTTGAAGGTTAAAATCAAGAATAGTTAAAACAGCCGGGCTGGATAATGTCTACCGCAGGAGACAGAAAGAAGCGCTGATGCTTCATTTACTTTGAAATGGTTGCCTTCCGGACACAATCATGGCTTCAAGCAGTTCCAAACGGTCCTGTCCCCAGAACACTTCACCATCATAGACATAGGCCGGAGCCCCTATTGCATCCGCGTCAACGGCATTGGCGGTGTTGGAGTCATAGATATCGGCGCATTTTTCATTACCCGCCATCTGCAGAATAGTTTTGGAGTCAAATCCTGTTTCATCAAGCAATGCAGACAAAACGTCCTTATCAGCGATTTGCAGTTCGTCCTGCCATAACGCCTTTCCAATTTTGAAAAAGAATTCACCGGGATCATCGCCAAATTCGGTAATTGCAATTATGCAGCGGTCTGCAAGCTGCGGATCGGTGGGGAAATGTTTTGGTTGAATGTTGATGGCAAGGCTGCGTTGCTCGGCAATGCGTTGCAATTCAACCAATCGGTACCGCTGCCTTGTTTCGCTGCGAGCCTTAAGCGGCACCGAGCCGGAAATTTCCCAGACAGCGGCCAGTTTCATCGGAAAATAGTTGATCTTCTTGCCGTTCCGCCCGGCGATGTCCATCAAGGTTCGTTGACCAAGCCAGGAAAAAGGAGAGATAGAGGTAAAATAGTAGTCAATGGAATCAGGCAACAAATTTCTCCCGTGCAATCAATCAATCAAGCAAAAACGGATAGTGCCCCGCGTCAGGCGGCCTGGTCCGATTTTTTCTCCGGATTGTAGCGCTGGTAGAAGGATTGGTTTGACTTTGCCATTTCAAGCAATTGTTTATTTGGCTTGAACTGGTCGCCATATTTCTTCTGTAACTTCTTGCACAGTGCGACGAATTCTGCCGTACCCATCCCCTCGATGTAGGAAATGGCACCACCGGTAAAGGGTGCGAAGCCAAAGCCGAGGATTGATCCGACATCAGCTTCCCGCATATCGGTGACAACGCCTTCCTCCACGCAGCGCGCTGCCTCAAGCGCAATCACGGCGTGGAAGCGGTCTTTCAGCTCCTGAACGGATATCTGATCGGCATCCTGTTGAGGATAGAGATCCTTCAATCCCGGCCACAGATGTTTCCTGGCAGGTTTTGGCGGGTAGTCATAAAACCCCTTGCCATTCTTTCTGCCCAAGCGGCCATGTTTTTCCACCAAATCATCAACCAGATCGACATGGCGCTTATCCACTGCATCCTCACCAATATCCCGAATGGTCTGATGCAGGATCTTGTGGGAAAGATCGATCGCCGTTTCATCGTTCAGTGCCAATGGTCCAATCGGCATTCCGGCCATCTTGGCAACATTTTCAATCATTGCCGCCGGCACGCCCTCGATCAACATATTATAGGCTTCCGACATGTAGCGAAGCACCATCCGATTGATGTAGAAGCCGCGCGTGTCATTGACGACAATCGGTGTCTTCTTGATTGCGCGTACAAAATCGAGCGCTGTTGCCAAGGCCTTGTCGCTGCTCTTCTTGCCGGTAATGATCTCAGTCAGCATCATCCGGTCGACCGGCGAAAAGAAATGAATGCCGATGAAATCATCCTCGCGGGTGAAATTCTTTGCCAATCCGGTAATGGGAATCGTTGAAGTATTGGAAGCAAAAATGGCATCCGCCTTCATGTGCTTGGCCGCTTCCTCGGTAACCGTCTTCTTGACGTTTGAATCCTCGAAAACCGCTTCGATCACCAGATCGCAATCAGCAAGTTTCGAATAGTCGTCCGTGGTTTCAATCAGCGCCAGCAGGCTTTCTTTCCTTTCCGGCGTGGAACGACCGCGCCCGATTGCCTTATCCTCAAGTCCGGCAGAATGCTCTCTCCCCTTATTTGCAGCTTCCTGATCACGATCCAGAAGAACGACATTCATACCTGCCTTGGCAGTCACATAACCGATCCCGGCACCCATGAAGCCACCACCGCCAAGTATCCCGACCTTGCTGATGCTGGCCTTGGGAACATCAGCCGGCCGCCGCGCGCCCTTGTTGAGATCCTGCAGAGACAGGAACAAGGTGCGGATCATCATGCCTGCTTCTGTTGATTGCAGCACGTTGGCGAAATAGCGGCTTTCGACGCGGATCGCCGTATCAAAGGGCAATAGCAGCCCTTCATACACGCATTTCAGGATCGCCCTTGCACCGGGATAGTTGTCATAGGTCTCGCGCCGGTAAATGGCATTTGCGGGCGGGAAGAGTTGCGCACCGGCCTTGGAGTAGACTGGACCAGCCGGAATCTTAAAGCCTTTCTCATCCCACGGCTTTACCGGGCTGAGACCGTCAGTGATCATTTTCCTGGCAGTTTCAACAAGGTTTTCGACCGGAACAACTTCTTGCACCAGGCCGAGTTTCTTTGCCTTTGCAGCATCATAGCTTTTTCCCAGCAGAAGCATTTGCAAGGCTTCCTGGGTATGGATCAGCCGTGGAACCCGCTGTGTTCCGCCCGCACCGGGGAACAAGCCAACCTTGACCTCCGGCAGACCGAGTTTGGTCTTCGGATTGTCTGACAGGACACGGCCATGGCAGGCAAGCGCCATCTCGGTTGCCCCGCCCATCGCAACGCCATTTATTGCCGCAACGAACGGCTTTCCGCAGGTCTCCAGTTTACGATAGATATTCTGAAGGCGGGAAACGCCTTCAAACAACATTTTGGCCGCACCTTCGGGGTCCTCAGCTTTGCGTTTTCTGAATTCGGTAAAGCTTCCCTCGAGCATTGAAAGGTCGGCACCGCCAGAAAAGGCTTCCTTGCCGGAGGTGATGACCGCCCCCTTGACCCCTTCATCTCCTCCAACGGAGTCGATAATCGCATCGAGCTCGTCCATGACGGAGACTGTGATGATGTTCATCGATTTTTCCGGCATATCCCAGATAATGAAGGCAACCCCGTCGGAACCGGTTTCGACCTTGAAATTCGTGTAGCTCATTATTCCAATCCAGTCCGCCGCTAAATCCGTTCAATAATTGTTGCTGTGCCCATTCCGGCTCCGATGCATAATGTCACCAGTGCAGTGTTGAGATCGCGCCGCTCCAGCTCATCAAGCACGGTTCCCAAAATCATCGCACCCGTTGCGCCCAATGGATGACCCATGGCGATGGCTCCACCACAGACATTGATGCGATCATGCGGAATCTCAAAATGCTGCATGTAGCGGAGAACAACCGAAGCAAAGGCTTCATTGAGTTCGAACAGGTCAATATCGTCCCTGCCCATCTTGGCATTTTTCAGCAGTTTCTCGGTTACATCAACCGGGCCGGTCAGCATCAGTGCAGGGTCGGAACCGATACTGGCATAGGCGCGGATTTTTGCCCGTGGTGTCAGACCAAGGGCCTTGCCGCCTTTTTTCGAACCGAGAAGAACTGCCGCAGCACCATCTACAATGCCAGAGGAGTTTCCAGCATGGTGAACGTGGTTGACTGCTTCTACTTCAGGGTGGGCCTGAATACCGACCGCGTCGAAGCCACCCATTTCTCCCATCATGACGAAAGACGGATCAAGTGAGGCCAGCGACTGCATGTCCGTTCCTGGTCGCATATGCTCATCGCGATCGAGAATGGTGATCCCATTTACATCCTTGACCGGGATAACCGAGTTTGAAAAACGGCCTTCCTCCCAGCTTTTTGCTGAACGCTTCTGGCTTTCTACCGCATAGGCATCGACATCATCGCGCGAGAAACCGTACTTCGTCGCAATTAGATCAGCCGAAACACCCTGCGGCATGAAATAGGAAGGAACCGCCACAGAAGGGTCCATTGGCCAGGCACCGCCTGATGCGCCAATCCCCACGCGGCTCATTGATTCAACACCGCCGGCAATCACGATATCCTCGGACCCGGTTTGAATCTTGGCTGCTCCCAAATTAACTGCATCGAGACCGGAAGCGCAGAAACGATTGATCTGCATTCCGGGCACTGCATTGTCGTAACCGGCTTCAAAGACAGCAGAACGCGCTATGTCTGCGCCAGCCTCGCCGACAGGATCCACACAGCCCAGGATTACATCATCGATCAATTTCGTGTCGTATCCATTGCGCTGGCGCAAGGCGTCCAGCGTGCCTGACGACAATCTTACCGCCGGAACCTCATGCAGGCTCCCATCCTTCTTGCCTCTGCCGCGCGGCGTGCGCACATGGTCATAGATCAGGGCTTCAGCCATGGAATTTCTCCTGTGTCATTTGGCATGGCATAATTTTGCAACATCAGCTCTGCCTTAAAACTATCGCGGAATTACAACAAGCAGTTAAGCAACTGACATGTATTATTCAGCACCTTCGACGATCACCACTTTCCCGGTTGATGCGGCGAGCCGATGCTTGCGTGCATTTTGATAGGTTTCGCTATTGTAGCAGGCGCGTGCCTTGTCCAGGCTGTCGAATTCTATCACTACGTGACGAGGTCCCAGATCTTCCGCTTCGACAGGATCAGCCTGACCTCCGCGTACCAGAAACTTCGCGCCATATTCCTTGTAGGCGGGTGTGGCGTCCGCAATGTAGCTTTTGTATCGTTCGGGATCGGTGACATTGATGTGCACCATCCAATAACCCTTGGGCATTCTTGTTTCTCCAATGCAGGCGGCCACCCCTAACCGGGCGAGCAGTTTCAGATAGAACTTCAGGAACAACTATTTGTCCGGTGCTCCGTAATAGTCGATGAATTCCGTAAAGACAGCATCCAGTTTATCCGGATCAGCAAAATCATCCAGCCGTTCCAGCAAGACAGTCAATAAATAATTGTTTCCCAGTTTGTAGCTATCGTTCAACTGCCGCAATCTCGCATAGGCCTCATCGGTCATTCCGGCGTTAAAACGTTTGGGCAATGGTAGGCGTTTCTTTTTCATTTCGGGTCAGAACGCCTCCGCTTCCAGCGCCATCATGGCGTCAGCGCCACTTTCGATACGGGCAAGATGGGCCTGGGCCTCGGGTAGAATGCGGTCAACAAAATATCGCGCTGTGATCAGCTTGTTTTCGTAGAAGTTGGCCTTGTCCTTGTCTCCTGCTGCCAGTCCTTCCAACGATTTTTCTGCCATTAGACCCCACATATATCCAAGCGATACAAGCCCCATCAAATGCATGTAATCGGTTGAGGCGGCACCTGCATTGTCCGGGTTCTCCATCCCGTTTTGCATCAACCACATGGTGGAGACTTCAAGCGCTTTCACCGCGTTCCTGAGCGGTTTGGTGAAGGGCAGCATGGCTTCATTTTCCATATGGGATTTGGTGAAACCGTTGACTTCCTCAATAAATGCACGCAATGCCCGGCCACCATCCTTTGGCAATTTGCGACCAACAAGATCCAGTGCCTGGATGCCATTGGTACCTTCATAGATTTGTGCAATTCGCGCATCACGGACAAATTGCTCCATGCCCCATTCGCGGATATATCCGTGACCACCGAACACCTGTTGGGCGGCGACGGTATTCTCAAAACCCTTGTCAGTCAGGACACCCTTCACGACAGGTGTAAGCAGTCCCATCATGTCATCTGCAGTCTGACGTTCCTCTTCCGAGGAGGCCTTGTGTGAAATATCGCCCTGCAAGGCCGTCCACAACATGAAGGCACGTCCCGCCTCATTTACCGCCCTTATATTCATCAACATGCGGCGAACATCGGGATGAACGATGATCGGATCGGCCTTGCTGTCCGGAGCCTTGGGGCCGGTCAGGGAGCGGCCCTGAATGCGTTCACGGGCATAGGCGGCAGCATTTTGATAGGCAACTTCCGACATTGCCAAACCTTGCAGGCCGACACTCAACCTTGCCTCATTCATCATGATGAACATCGCGCTGAGGCCACGATTTTCCTCGCCGATCAAATAGCCTGTTGCGTTGTCGTAATTGAGCACGCAGGTTGAATTTGCATGAATGCCCATCTTTTCTTCAATCGAACCGCAGACAACACCATTTCTGTCTGCAATTGCACCATCTTCGCCGATCAGAAATTTTGGAACCAGAAACAGCGAAATTCCCTTGGTTCCCTCAGGCGCGCCTTCAATACGTGCAAGCACGAGATGGATGATATTCTCTGACAAGTCATGCTCGCCCGCTGAGATGAATATCTTCTGGCCTGAAATGGCGTATGTTCCGTCCTTATTGGGAACCGCTTTGGTTCGAAGCATACCAAGATCGGTGCCGCAGTGAGGTTCAGTCAGGTTCATGGTGCCAGACCATGTTCCCTCGATCATTTTTGGCAGGTAGGTCTGCTTCTGTTCGTCAGATCCGTGAACCTGAATGGCGGCTATCGCGCCCTGCGTCAGGCCGGGATACATGGCGAAAGACATGTTGGAGCCGATGAGATACTCCCCGACCGCCGTATGCAAGGCATAGGGCAGACCCTGACCTCCGAAATCCTGATCGACAGCCAGTCCCATCCAGCCGCCTTCAATATAGGCTTGATAGGCTTCCTTGAATCCATCCGGCGTTGTAACCGAACCATCGTCGTGACGAGTGCAGCCCTGCTCATCTCCCGATTGATTGATGGGCTGCATGACTTCCTCACACAGTTTTGCTGCCTCGCCAAGTATCGCCTCAACCATGTCCGGAGTGGCGTCCTCAAAACCGGGGAGATTGTTGTAACGCTCCAGATTGAGAACTTCGTTCAATATAAACAGGCTTTCGTTTACTGGCGCTGTGTAACTGGGCATCGGGGGCTTTCTCCGGAATATGATACCTTGAGAGCTGAAAACTAACGAAATTAGTCGTCGAGATCACAATAGATCTGGTTTCACCTTACTGCATTTCCGCCCGGAAATGCGACAGTGAACTTTCTGCAATTACATAATTACGTTTCCGTAAACGTCAATTACATTTGGTATCTTTTATAATTCACAATTATGTGGACAAAATTCATGCTTAGCCAGAAAGGCAACGTTGAAAAATCTGGTAGTCAGATGACCTGGATTGTTCAATCCGTCATTCCTGATTGTGAGCCTGCAGCATTTCAATGATCTTGCCCAACTTGGAGATTGCAAGTTCGGTTTCCGTTCGTTCGTCGGCAAGCACACTCATTTGTGACGTGAACATCTCAAGCATGGCATTGACCGGATCCGAATAATTATCCGGATTGTCATATATATTCATTATCTGCTGGATCTCGGTCAGTGCAAAGCCGACTTGTTTTGCCAGAACAATGATCTTCAACCTGGAATGATCATGTGACGAATAAATTCGTGTAGAACCTCTGCGCTCCGGATTTAGAAGGCCGCGATCCTCATAGAACCGCAAGGTTCTCAAGGTCAATGAGAACTCCCGCGCCAGATCACCAATTCTGTATGAATTCTGTTCACCTGTACCGGTAACATCGACCAGATGGTCAAGGCTCAGGGCAATGGATGCCATGTCAATGTTGGTCATTGTTCAGCCCCGCACATTCGACGATCATTATTAAACGAACCAATCTGATCTCTCCCTAAAGTCTAGCAAAGAGACATTATTTGCTTTCACTACAGTTTACACCAATTCAGTACGCCCCTGAAAGAAATGTAAATATTAACGACCGTAACACAATCGAAGGAAGCAATACAAATCGTACAACTAGTAAATAGTACCCCTACTCGCCAATGGGTTTAGTTTTGTATCAGACATATTTCTACCAATTAAAACTGCCTTCCGAACATGACAACTGACCGAATTGGTAAAACAACCAATTATCAGGTTCTGACCGGCTCATTTGTCAATCAAAACATGGATTCGTGAAACCAACGGGGTAAATCAGAAAGATATTGGGACCTGCAATCCCGATCTCCGGCTGCGAAATTTTCTGTAGAAAACCACAAATAGCATACCCGGCGCTCAAAAACTGAACAGCCCATCAGAGAATAGCTGGTCCAATTTAACCAAATTTAACCAGTTGTTTACCCTGTTTCGAGAAAGGTGTTGTGCAGAAAAGAGGATTCGCGTCGCTTTATTGAGTCTGTTTCCAGGCCCCGCGCGAAGCCGACACCGGGAACGCATATGAGCAGAAACAACAGACATCTGGACGAGATGGCCGACGGAACATCGGAAAACCAATCCGTGGCCCCAAGAAAACCAGCTCCGGCAAATTCGCCGCTGCAGAGGCGTCTGGATGAACGGCTGCGCGAATTACAGGCTCGCTCCGGCAGGCTGTCGAGTGCCATGCGGAAACGGTCAGAAGCAGCAACGGAAACAGCAGCGCCCGAAACCCAACTGCACGAACAAGTCAACGCTCCCCAGCCACATCAGGCAGAACAGTCTGAAAGTGAACCAGCGCCTGAAGCGGCGCCCGCTACGTCGGAAGGTTCTGCAGACTTGTCCCGTATACGCGAAAGGCTGGATGTTCTTGCCCAAAAATTACAGTCAGCAGCAGATCAGGTTCCAGATCCTGTTGTTCATGAACCGGTTGTTGAAACTCCAGTACAGCAAGACACTCAAACACCGGAGCCTATTGATACGCCACCGCCCATCTATGTGGATGATGGCCGGCAAGAGGACAATTTTCAGCAGCTGGGCGCCGAACTTCATGCGATGCGCGAAGCGATGGAACAAATGTCCCGCAACAACGCAGCTCCGGTAGATATCGAATCAGTTTCGCAATCAATTCAATCCGGTTACGCAAAAATTGCCGGCATGCTCGACAGCCATTTCGAGCGAATGGATGCAGCAGGCGGCTTTAGCCATGAACATTCGGGGCAACTTTCTGCGATCGGAGAGCAGGTTGCGGCGCTTCGAGATGCTGTAGGTTCGATGCAATCGAATCAGAATGCGGGTGGATTGGCAGACCGGGTAGAAGAAATTGGTGCTGCGGTTTCATCACTGGCCAATAGTGATGCAGAAGCATTTCCCCAGCATTTCCAGGCTATTGAAAGCCGGCTGGACGAATTGACACGCGCCGTTGTTGCCGTGTCAGCCAATCCTGCAGATCAGGAAGATTCGATACACCGGCTGGAGGCACGCCTCGCCGATATTACCAAAAAAGTTGATGAAATTGCGGAAACAAGCCGTCATTTTGCTGTTGAACAAGCTCTTCCACAGGAAATTGGGGAACTGGCTGAGTTTCCAGGCGCCATGCTCAATGCAATGGAAAAAGTTGAGCAGCGACTGTCTTCAATAGAAGGTTCCGGGGAAGGTTCCGGAGGTCAGGACGACCAACTCGCTGCGCAGTTAATATCCCAAATCGGCGAATTATCACAAAAGATCGATCTCATGGTTGAGACCGGAAATGTCGATCAGCACGATGAAGCTGCGATCCTTGCCCGGTTTGATGCGCTTGAAGCCCGGCTGGAACAACTTGCCGAACAGGTTCACACAAATAGCGGCGGAAATGGTGCCGAAACCCTGGGTTTGATTGAGGGTCAGCTCGTAGCGTTGAATAATCGGCTTGAGCAGCTTCAACTTGAACGCCAGGAGAACACGGTAAACGAACGCGAAGCTGAAGTGCTTTCAATTCTGGAAGCCTTGTCTGCCAAGGTTGAACAAATTGATTCCAAAAGTGCCTCCGAAACTGCCGAAGCCATGCACGCACCAGCGCTTGAAGAGCAGCTTAAGGCCATTGCATCACAATTGGAGACAATTTCCACCGGAAATACTGATCTCAGCCCGGTCGAGCAGCGTCTTGAATCACTTGAGCAGCAAATTGCCTTGTCTCGCGACCTTGCGATAGATGTTGCAAGCAAAGCTGCGGAACAGGCGGTACAATCATCCGCAGGAAATGGCAGCGGCGAACCTGTGCTGCTGGAACCCTTGATCCTGGAACTCAGGAATCTGGAACAGCAGGCGCAGGAAATGGACCGTCGCAATTATGATGGTTTTGCAGCGCTGCATGAGTGCATGGACAGAATTTCTGCCCGCCTTGACCAGATTGAGAACGGGTTTGGGCCTGTACCTGAAGATCCTGCACCGGTTTCCTTCGATCAGAACGCTTCCGCTGAACCTGCAATGCATGAACAGCCTGCCTATGCCGAGCCGGAGCCAACTGTTTATGAACAACCCGCTGTTCCAGAGAATGAATATGGACATAGCTCACAAGGGGTTCAGGAGCCCAGTGATTACGTCCCGACCCAATACGATGAAAGCCATGAAGCTCCGGTTGAGGAAATGCCAAACGAGGCTCCTGTTGCCGTATCAGATCGCCTTTCATCACTGGAAGGTGCCTATGAAGAGGCAGTTCCTGCAGAAACCGGGCAATTTGATCAGCAGGCAATGCCGCCTGAGTCCGATAATGAAGAATTCCTAGAAGCCATTTCAGAAATGCCACCTCCTGAAACGGCTTCTGTCCAGGACAATCTGTCCGGGGAACCTGCCGATATCGAAGATGTACCGCTTGAACCCGGTTCCGGTGTTCCTGATCTGGCGGCCTTGGTGCGTCATGCAAGCGAGAAGCGCAAAACCGGTCAGGATGAAACAAGCAAGGGCAATATTGCAGATCTTTTGAATGATGCCCGCAATGCGGCAAAGGCGGCTGCAAGTGATGCAGCTATCGCCAGCATGCTTGAAGAAGAGGCCAAGGAAAGAAAGCGCAAGAACTTAAAAGGAGGGCCGGCCGGCGGATTGAAGAAACACCGCAAAGCCCTGATGCTCGCCACAGCCGTCATTCTAGTCGTTGCAGTCTCCATACCCCTGGCCACGCGTTTTCTGGGAAATGATTTGCTGTTTAGCCAAGACAGTGCTCCAGCGACACAGAGCATCGAACCTGCCACAAGCAAAGTGGCTGCCCTGGAAAGCGATGAGCAATTGTCTCCATCGGACGATGGCGGTAATGGCGCCATGATGGTTGACGCTGCAACCGATGAGATGGAGCAGGCAGAGGCACCGGAGGTGGTCAGCCTGGCCGAAGATACCGGCTCTCCAAAAACCATGGAAATGGAAAGCGAAGATCGCTTCGAAACCGAGGCAGATGCGGCGCCTGCCAAAATGATTTCCAAGGTGGCATCAGATGATGAGGCGCAGCCCGCCGTTCATTCTTCATCTGCATCCATGGCATCAGCGGAGAATCCATCATCAATGCCGGCTGAGATGGAAAAGCAACAAAATCAATCCGAGCAAATGGTTTCGGTCAAGGCGGCAGAAGAAAATACAAACGCAATTTTACCAAACAAGGTAGATGCAAAGGCCGAAGAAGGACGCGCAATTACGGTTGCTCCCATGCCTCCGGCAGATGCCGGAAATATTGTCTTGCGTCAGGCTGCAGCCAATGGCGATGGAAAGGCATTGTTTGAAATCGGCCGCAGATATACCGAGGGAGATGGTATTGACCGCGATCTTGCCGAGGCTTCCAAATGGTATGAACTAAGTGCAACTGCCGGATATGCCCCGGGACAATATCGCTATGCCAATTTCCTTGAAAAAGGACATGGCGGCAATACCGATATAACCGGCGCTGCAAAATGGTATGAAGAAGCAGCAAAGAACGGCAACGCCCTGGCAATGCATAATCTGGCGGTACTTTACACATCGGGCCTGGTCGACGGAACGCCCAATATGAAGAAGGCGATCGACTGGTTCGAAAAGGCGGCAGCACTCGGGGTCAAGGACAGCCAGGTGAATCTGGGCATAATCAATGCGCAGGGTCTTGGCCTGACAGCCGATCTGACGAATGCCTATAAATGGTTTGCGATTGCCGCCAAGGGCGGCGACACGGATGCAGCAGGAAAGCGCGACTCAATCGCCAATGCCATGCCTCCGGAGCGTCTTTCCGAAGCTCGCGGCGCGGCGGAAATCTGGAAACCTGTGGCACTTGATCCAGAAGCCAATGTGCCTTCCGTAATGCCGGAATGGAAAAATCCGGCAGGGAAGCAGGCCGTATTGTCCGAACGCGAAATGATCCTGAAAACCCAGGAACTTCTTACGCAAAAAGGATATGATGCAGGACCTGCCGACGGATTGATGGGAGAGCGTACGCGTCAGGCGATTATCTCCTTCAAAAGGCAGGCAGGAATGCCTGCAGACGGCTCGGTTTCACCTGAATTACTGAAAGCACTGTCCGACGGGTCTGCGTGACTCTGAAACAGGCACAACTATTGTTGTAGTTTCATCCATTGACAAACTGCCACTGTTTCGAGCATTAACCTGCCAAAGCATGTCCGCACCTATATTCTGCGAACATCCACCACAAACTTTGATGCTTGGAGATGCCGGTGAGCATCTATCTTCCCATTGCGGAAATGTCGATCAACATCTTTGTGCTGTTTGGCATGGGTGCGGCTGTCGGGTTCTTGTCGGGGATGTTTGGTGTAGGTGGCGGATTCCTCATGACGCCATTGCTGATATTCTACAACATTCCGCCAGCCGTTGCTGTTGCAACTGAAGCAAACCAGATTGTTGCTTCTTCTGTTTCCGGAGCGCTTGCGCATTTGCGGCGAGGAACAGTGGACGTCAAGCTGGGTACCTTGCTGCTGGCAGGTGGTATTGTTGGCTCGTCGGCAGGTGTCTATATTTTCTCGTCTCTGCGCAGTGCCGGACAGCTCGATCTGTGGATTTCCATCCTCTATGTGGTGTTCCTTGGTTCCATTGGTACGCTGATGACAATCGAAAGCGTGCGGGCCATGCGCAAGGTCAAAAAGGGCGCACCATCCGACCGGCGCAAGCCCGGCCAGCACAATTGGATTCATGGCCTGCCGTTCAAAATGCGGTTTCGCAAATCCAAAATTTATTTGAGTGCAATTCCGGTACTGGTTCTCGGCGTGCTCGTTGGTCTGCTTGCAGCGATCATGGGTGTTGGCGGCGGGTTCATCATGGTGCCAGCGATGATCTATCTTCTTCGTGTGCCAACAAATGTGGTTATAGGCACCTCTTTGTACCAGATCATATTCGTCACCGCATTCACTACTGTACTGCAATCTGCAACCAACCAGACCGTCGATATTGTACTTGCATTCATCCTGATGATCGGAGGCGTGCTTGGTGCGCAATTTGGTGCAGCGGCAGGGCAAAAACTTCGCGGTGAACAATTGCGTGTGCTTCTCGGACTGCTTGTGCTTGCAGTCTGTCTTCGACTGGCTTTCGACCTTGTAGTTGAACCGGCAGACATTTTCTCACTGACGTCAACAGGCCTTGGGAAATGATGATGTTTGCCTCAAGGACCTTGAAAAATATCGTTGCCTACATTGAATTGAGGCTGATTGCGGTTTTGGTATTGGCGCTGACCGCAATTGGACCAATTTGTGATTTTAATCCGGTTCAAGCACTGGCCCAGGAAAGCAGTGAAACGAATTCGACGGACACCTCCTCATCAACAAGTCAAATTGGTGAGTCCAACGATCAGGCGAAGTCTGAGACAGAAACAGCGGTTGAACAGGAAGAGGATAAACCGGAAGAAATTTTCATCGGCATATCCATCGACACAGTACCAATTTCCTCGGATTTCTCGGGCCGCAGTATCGCGGTCTTTGGGACTGTCGATAATGCTGACCCATTTGCACGCCTCCTGAATGCCTATGCCATTGTTGTCGTTGTGCGCGGGCCCGATCAGGAAGTCGTGGTACGCCGCAAGGAGAGAATGCTGGGTATCTGGGTCAACCGGAAAGCGCGTTCATATGGAGATGTGCCATCTTTCTATGCGCTGGCCAGTAACCAACCACTGGACGTGATCGCCAGCGAAAACGTGCTTCGTGAAGCAGGGCTTGGTGTAAACAATATAGCTCTGTCAAATTATGCAGGTGGTGGTAGTCCATTTGTCATTCCTGAGCCGGAGTTTGCAGAATCACTTCTGAGAATACGGCAACAGGACGGTCTATATTCTGAAAACCCCGAGGGCGTAGATTTTCTCGGTTCAAACCTGTTTCGTGCAACGCTCGAATTACCTTCCAGTGTGCCCATCGGAAAACATACCGTAACTGCCTATCTTTTCCGGGATGGTGAGTTGCTGTCATCCCGCTCTGACAGTTTTGAGGTCAGGAAAGTCGGGTTTGAAGACGCGCTCTACAATCTGGCGCATCAGCATGGATTTTGGTATGGCGTGATTGCCGTCATAATCGCACTTATAACCGGCTGGCTGGCAAGCGTGGTGTTTGGCAGACGTTGATTTTTCCGGCTGATCAGCAGCGAAATACTGAACTCAAGATAAAGAAGCCTGTTATCAATGAAGCCGGAACCCCTGCAAAAAACTGCCTGGTATCTTACCCTGTCCGGATTTCTTCCCTTTGCTGGTCTGAGCATTGCCATGCTGGTTTTGGGACGGGCGCACCCGCTCTTTGATGTCCTGACTGATGCCTTCAGGCTTTATAGCGCGGTTATTTTATCCTTCCTCGGCGGCATTCGCTGGGGCCTTGCGTTGAACAACCAGGCTGCGAGGCCGGCCACCCTCACATTATCCGTAATTCCCGCGATTGCGGGCTGGCTTTCTATGTTTGCGCCACCTGTGTTTTCGGTAGGAATTTTCCTTCTGGCATTTTGTGCGCAGGGTGCATGGGACAGCACTGCCTTCCACGCAGGAAAAGGACCAATCTGGTTTGCGCGGCTTAGAATAGTCATCACACTGCTGGTTGCAGGTGCCCATATTGTTGCGCTTCTTGCATTGAAATAGATTCAGCTTCAGACAAGCCGGGAGGCGGATATCCGGTAGATCTCTGATCGACCTATTACATGGGCATGGGTGTTTTCCGGATCGAACAATCCGTGAAAAGCCTTGTCCCGAACGTTAAGTCCTCCAGTCAGGGCTCCAAAGGATGGCAGGATTAGCCGGAACCCGTCCGAGATAAAACAACGCCTGCGCACAGAATTACCCCTGCGCACAATTCTCGCCTGCGGATGCAAATGTCCGGAGATTTCAAACGATGGGCTAACGGGTGATGGTTCATGACGGAACTCAATTCCACCGGCCACAAGCATATCGGCCGCCTTACCGCCGATATCTGACGGCGGTTCCGGATCGTGATTGCCGCTTATCCAGGTCCAGTTTCTCCCTGCGACAAGTGAGGCAAGCAATGTGCGGTCGCTTAATCCAAGCCTTTCGCTGGCATTGTGATCATGAAAACTGTCTCCAAGGGCAATGACGTTTTCAGGTTCCCAATATGCCAGACGCTCAGCGAGAAGCCGAAGCGTCATCCCCGTTTCGTGAGGTGGAAGCAATTGACCTCGAACGGCAAAGGAAGAAGCTTTTTCCAGATGAAGATCGGCAACGATGAGGCAATTTTCTTCAGGCCAGAACATGCAACCGGAAAGGTCTCCCAGGAAAACCTCGCCGGCGATGTTGATCTCACATTCGCTGCGATTCAGATTTTCCAGTGATGTTCTAGCCAGTGCTGTCATTATCTGCCGGTCACGCTTTCTTCCATCAGTTCCTCGGCAGCCTCTGCCAGAATTGCCTCTTGCGCCTCGCCTGCCACGCTCTCCTTGCCGATCTCAAGCATGATCGGAACTGCGAGCGGGGAAATACGCTCAAGCTTCTTATGCATGATTCGCCCCTTGATACGCGAGAGCATATCGCCGAGCCTGCGAATATCGAGCAAACCATGCGCGGCATCGATCCGTGTAGCCTTCATGAGAAGGTGATCTGGTTCATGGCTGCGCAATACGTCATAGATAAGATCGGAAGACACTGTCATTTGCCTGCCGCTTTTCTCCTTGCCGGGGTGCCGCTTCTCGATCAGACCGGAAATCTGGGCGCATTGACGAAAGGTTCGCTTCAACAGAAATGATTCTTCCAGCCAGGCTTCCAGATCATCGCCCAGCATATCCTCATCAAACAAGCGGCTTAGCGGTAGTTCACCGGAGTGGAACAAGTCGCCAAGGTCACGCAGGGCCCAGACCGCGAGCGCATAGTCGGTCGCGACAAATCCGACAGGCCGTGCGCGGTCCCGTTCAAGACGTTTTGTCAGCAGCATGCCCAGTGTCTGGTGGGCCAACCGCCCCTCAAACGGGTAGCACACCATGTAGGATTTATCGGCACGCGGAAATGTTTCCAGCAATAGTTGGCCCGGTTTTGGTAATGCAGATTTCGACTTCTGGATTGCCAGCCATTCGGCGACTTGTGCGGGAAGCCGGTCCCAGCTTTGCGGTTCTGCCAGCATTGTTCTGACAGCATCGGCAAGATAGGTGGAGAGGGGAAATTTTCCCCCGGCGTAATAGGGTATCTTTGCCTCGGAATCGGCGGCGTTGGAGGCATAGCAGATATTTTCCCTGATACCCTCATAACGAAGCGTCTTTCCCGCGAACAGGAAAGTGTCACCCTGGACCATGGATTCCAGGAAACCTTCCTCGATTTTTCCCAATACCGGACCGCCACGCACATTGGCACCACGACCGGTTGATCTGGTCAGCCGGACATCAAGCATGGGTAGTTCGATGATCGTTCCGGCATTAAGCCGGTATTGCTGCGCAAATCGCGGATGAGTGAGGCGCCAGGTGCCGTCTTTAGTCTTCCTGATCCTGGCATATTGTTCATATCGCTTCAGCGCATATCCGCCAGTTGAGACAAATTCCAATACCTGATCAAATGTTTCCGGCTTTAGTGCAGCATAGGGTGCTGCGCTCGTTACTTCCTGAAAAAACTCCTCTGCCAGAAAGGGGCCGGCGCAAGCCCGGCCTAGGACATGTTGTGCCAGTACATCAAGTCCGCCATCGCGCAGTGGTGGTGTATCCTGCGCGCCAAGATAGTTGCCATCGAGTGCCGCCTGACACTCCAATACCTCGAAACGATTTGCAGGTATGAGAATGGCGCGCGAGGGCTCGTCCATGCGGTGATTTGATCGGCCGATCCGCTGCGCCAGCCTGCTTGCACCCTTTGGTGCGCCGACATGGATGACAAGATCTACATCACCCCAGTCAATGCCGAGATCGAGCGTTGAAGTGGCAACAACTGCCCGGAGCGAATTCTTGCCCATTGCCTGCTCGACCCTGCGGCGCTGGCCAACATCAAGGGAACCATGATGCAAGGCGATTGGCAGATTTTCAGAATTGATTTTCCAAAGTTCCGCGAACAGAAGCTCTGCCTGACTGCGCGTATTGACGAAGAGCAATGTTGTGCGATGGGCGTTAATCGCATCCATGACTTCGCCCATTGCATATCGCGCGGAATGGCCTGACCAGGGAACACGCTCGCGCGATTTGAGTATCGAGATTTCAGGCTTGGCACCACCCTCAACCACGATTTCGCCTGCCATGTGAACTTCGCCGTGCGGGCCCTGACCGACCAGCCAGCGGCGCAACTCTTCCGGCTGCGCAACAGTTGCCGAAAGACCGATTGTTCTGATGCCGGGCTTCAGCGCCCTCAACCTTGCCAGTCCCAGCGAGAGCAGGTGACCCCGTTTGGAGGTTACCAGCGAGTGCAATTCGTCAAATACTACGCTGTGCAAATCCTCAAAGAAGCGGTCAGCATCCCTTGATGCGATCAATAGTGCGAGCTGTTCGGGGGTCGTAAGCAGAATGTCAGGGGGAGCAAGTTTCTGGCGTTGCCTGCGATGGGCCGGTGTATCACCGGTCCGTGTTTCAATGGCGATATCAAGGCCTATTTCGGCAATCGGTGTTTCCAGATTGCGCTTGATATCCACTGCCAGAGCCTTGAGCGGAGAAATATAAAGCGTATGAACACCGCGATGCGCCTGACCGGGTTTGCGCTTCGGTCTGGTCGCCAGATCGACAAGGCTGGGTAGAAAGCCTGCCAGTGTCTTGCCGGCACCGGTCGGCGCGATAAGTAAAACGGATTCGCCGGTCTGGTTTCGAGACAGCAATTCAAGCTGATGGGCGCGGGGTTGCCAACCCTTGCGCGAAAACCAGTCCAGAAACGGCTTGGGCAGGCTGATAAACAAATCCTCCTGCGCCATGCGCATGTCGAGTGGCCGTGTCATCGGGTAACAGTAAATCGAAAATTCTGCATAGTCGAACAAAACATGAATATCGTATTGCGAAAAATGATGATAATGCTGCTGGATTGAATAAACCGGCAGGAAAATTCATACAGGAAGACAGGATTGAACTTGAGAGACATGGGAATAATGTTCCGCAATCCATTGCTGTTGATTGCACTTGCCATTGCCGTACTGACAGCACTGATCCTGCCTTATATTCTGGAGGGTCTGGAACAGGGACTGATTCTGGCACCAGACCAGGAAAGATATGTGCTTGCCTTCTCATGGCAACCGGCGTTTTGTGAAATGCGCCCAAAAAAACCGGAATGCACCAGCCAGACGAATGACAGATATGATGCGGACCACTTTTCCCTGCACGGGCTGTGGCCCCAGCCCCGCTCGAAGGCATATTGCGATGTCGCGCCTGACCTTGTTTCACTGGACAAGGATGGCAGGTGGACTGAACTTCCCCGCCTGGAATTGACGGAGGAAACCTACAAGACACTGGCCAACGTCATGCCGGGCACCATGTCCGGACTGGATCGCCATGAATGGTACAAGCATGGAAGCTGTTACACTGGAAAGACGGCAGAACAGTATTACGCCGACAGTCTGGCGTTGATGGAACAGATAAATAATTCTCCGGTACGGGACCTGTTTGCAGAGAATATCGGCAATGAACTGGAGACCGTTGATATACAGGCTGTATTCAACAGCACATTCGGCCAGGGTTCGGGCGACCGCATCCGCGTTGCATGCAAACAGGATGGTTCTCGGCGCATCATTACCGAAATCACCCTTGGTCTTGTTGGCAATCTGGAGCCCCCGCCGGATATGGAAAATCTGATTCTGGCCTCACAGCCAGTCGATAGTGGCTGCCCTGGCGGTATTGTTGACGCGGTGGGCCTGCAATGAGCTGATAGGGAAATGCGACCTCAAGATCTGCTTCATCCCACTCCGGCCGGACTATATTGTCCGCCAGGCGATTTTTATGTCGATCCGGTTCGACCTGTCGAACATGCGCTAGTCACCCATGGCCATGCTGATCATGCTCGCGCAGGTCACGGCAAGGTAGTGGCAACTAGCCACACGCTGGATATCATGGCGATTCGCTATGGAGAAAATTTTTGTCCGGCCAAGCAGGTGGCCGAGTTTGGCAGGCTGGAGGAAATCAACAAGGTCAAGGTTGGATTTTATCCTGCCGGTCACGTACTTGGATCTGCCCAAATCCTTATTGAGAAAGATGGTCTGCGGATAGTGGTCTCAGGCGACTACAAACGCCTCGCCGATCCTACTGCCGAAACATTCGAGATAGTCCAGTGCGATGTGTTCATAACAGAGGCGACGTTTGGCCTGCCTGTTTTCTGCCATCCGGACCCTGCCACTGAAATCCGGAGACTGCTCAATTCCTGCAAACAATTTCCTGATCGCGCGCATCTTGTCGGTGTATATTCGTTGGGCAAGGCGCAAAGGGTGATCCGGCTATTGCGGGATAATGGCTGGGAACAGCCAATCTATATACACGGCGCCTTGAAGAAGCTTTGCGACTATTATCAATCTGCCGGAATTGAGCTTGGTGAGCTGCTTCCCGCGACAATAGAAGATGGAAAGAAAGGTGCGTTTTCAGGCGCCATCATTCTTGGCCCACCATCAGCATTCAACTCCAACTGGATAAGACGATTTCCTGATCCTTTGATCGCCTTCGCCTCGGGTTGGATGCAGATACGCCAGAGGATGAAGCAAAGGGGTGTGGAGCTTCCATTGGTCATTTCTGACCATTGCGATTGGGGTGAACTTACCGAAACCATTCGCGATACCGGAGCCAGTGACATCTGGGTAACCCATGGGCGGGAGGAAGCATTGGTCCGATGGTGCGAACTAAACCAGATTCGCGCGCGCCCTCTCAACCTCGTCGGCTATGAAGAAGAGGTGGAGCATTAGCAAACATGCGTGAATTCGCCAATCTTCTTGAACGCTTACTTCTCACTCCCTCGAGAAACCGCAAGGTCGAATTGCTGGTTCACTACTTTCAGGCGACCGTTGATCCGAACCGCGGATTTGCACTTGCCGCGCTTACACGGGAATTGGACCTGCCCGCCGTCAAACCGGCCCTGTTTCGTCAGTTGGCCGCGGAAGTTACCGATGAGGAGCTTTTCCGGCTTTCCTATGATTTTGTTGGAGACCTTGCCGAAACGGTTTCGCTGATCTGGCCTGAGCAGGAAGAAAAATCAGCCCAGACTGCCTCGCAATCAATCAGCGAAATCGTGGCGATATTGCGGGGCGTCTCACGGAGCGAGGCTCCGGCAATCCTGCGGGAAATGTTC
>JBPCWJ010000282.1:0-2520 GCA_051009635.1 Rhizobiaceae bacterium | reverse complement strand
GCTTCCAGCCCGGGCAATAATTTGCCTACGGTGCCGGGCTTGTTTTCCTGTGGTGTGTTGACGGCAACCACTGGTGCTGCCTCGGTCATGCCGAAACCTTCAAGAACCTGGGTATCAAAACGATCACGCCAATTGCTGCGTGTTTCATCTCTGACTGCTTCTGCGCCCGCAACAACAAGACGGAGGGATTCAAAATCACTCTCCTTGGCGGTTCGGGCATAGCCGGTCAAAAACGTATCTGTGCCAAACATGATTGTCGGTTTGGATTTTGCTATTGCCTGCGGAATGAGCTTGTAGTGAAGCGGAGAGGGATAGAGATAAAGCCGGACGCCGAATAGAAGCGGCGGGATCAGCCCGCCGGTCATGCCAAAGGAATGAAAGACCGGCAGGACGTTGAACAATTTGTCCACTGGCGTGAAGTCAATACGGCTCTCAATTTGGGCGCAGTTACTCAATATGTTTCGATGCGACAGGACAACTGCTTTGGGCAGGCCTTCCGAACCGGACGTAAAAAGAATTAGCGCCCGGTCCTCCGGCTCAGTCCTTGCAAGCGCCTTGTTCCTCATCACGAGGCCAACAACCTTGTCCAGCCCGCTGATTGTCTTTGCAACGTCCTCAAGCCAGATGATGGAAAATCCGGCTTCTTCCAGCGCTTCAACCGTTTTTTCCAATTCGGCCTTCTGGACAAATGCCCGTGATGCCACCACGCTTCTGGCCTGGACCGTTTGGCAAGCCGAAACTACCACCGACGGGCCAGCGGAATAGTTCAGCATTGCAGGGATACGGCCGGCAGATTGCAAGCCGAAAAAGGTCGCTGCTACCGCATTGGCATTTGGCAGTAATATCGCAACGATTTCGCCTCTCTCGGTAAATTTCGACAGCTTCGATCCCAAAATGCGCGCGCCCGTCATAAGGCGCTTGTAGGTAATTGAACCACCTACAGCGTCTTCGACTACCGGTTTTCCATTTTCATATTTACGCGCAGCAGCTGAAATAGCCTCAAATAGGGTTGAACCTTTGAAAATAGGATTGAATTCGTTCAAATCTGATTCCCCGTTTTTGGCGTATGTGAATAATATTTAATGGTAATTCTGCCACGATGGTATATGAAATGAAAGTTACGCCTTCTCTTGGCCGTTATGATGCGCTATCTGAAGGCCACAAACACGTCGAATCTTACAAATCCGAATATGAGATTGGGAAATTGATGCGAGCACCCTTTCAAGCGTATTGGCCACCATTGGCCCTATTCGCCGTGGATTTTGTAGTTTTATTGGCGGCTGTCTATTTTTCGATTTGGTGGGTTGCAGCTATCATGGCGATTGCCTGTATCATCATGCTTTTTGATGTTCAGGCGCGTATGAAGGACTACAATTTTGCCTTGGGGCATATTTCCGCCGGGCGCAAACCGGACCGGGTGGCAGGAATTTTGCGGATGTCCTGGTGTTGCCGCATGGCATGTGTTGCTGCTGCAGATACATTTGATGGCAAATCAGGAACCAAGGTCCGCGAATATTACAGGGATCAGGGCTATCGCTGGTACCACATATTTCCTGATGGAACCTTCACCTTGGAAACACCCTTTCGATATCTGAGTTTCTGGAAGGTAACATTGCTCGGTTATGCACAGGCACGCGGTAAGCCAATGCCGGAAATTGTCGTAAGTTCCGACAGGATTGCAAAGTCGGCTACCGCCCAAACCAAGTTTTTGCCAAGGCCGAATTTTGAAGGTCTGAGAAAAGCAGCCTGATCAATATCCCAGAGAATTAGCCCACTTTCGACAGTGGTTTCCGCCGGAAATTAAGATAGCTCCTGCGGTGAGAAAAACTTGTTCTTCTCGACGCTGAAGATTTTGCCGTTTTTCTTTACGCCCGGTAACAGCAGCTTGACAATTTTTATTGCTGGCTCGGAAGGTTCGGGCAGACTCCATTTGTTTTCACCCGGCATCGCCTGCCCTCTCAAAGCAGTCCTTGTAACTCCCGCATCCAGTATGTTCACCTTGATGTTTGTGTTTTCGCATTCGGCTGCGTAAACACGGGCAAATGCCTCAAGCGCAGCCTTGGAAGCCGCGTAAGGTCCCCAAAAAGCCTTGCAGTCATGGGCAGCTGCACAGCTGATAAACACCGCTCGCCCGGCATCAGAAGCGCGCAGTAATGGATCAAGCGATCGTATCAACCGCCAATTGGCGATGACGTTGATGTCAAACACCCTCTCGACATTCTTGGGCTCATGATGGCCCAAAGGTGATAAACCACCCAGGATGGCCGCATTGCCTACAAGTCCATCCAACTGCCCCCAGCGTTCATCGATCGATGCACCGAGCCGGTCAATGGCATCAAAATCACTCAAGTCGACAGGAACAAGCGTTGCAGGTTTTCCATCAAAGGAACGGATATCGTCGTCGAGCTCTTCCAGTCCGCCCACCGTTCGTGCAAGCGCAATGATCTGGGCACCCTGACGAGCAGCCTCTAGCGCTGTCTGATAACCAATGCCACGTGATGCGCCGGTAACCAGCACAAC
>JBPCWJ010000281.1:0-3446 GCA_051009635.1 Rhizobiaceae bacterium | reverse complement strand
AGGCCATACATCATGACAAGGAGAAATTTTCTTGATGCATTACGGCCGGTCATGGGATCGTTTTCCCCGCCATTAGTCAGAACGGATTGTCGTCATGCCGCAATCCGGTGATCAAAAACCATTTTTGGGAGTCTCGGAATCTGCGACCGGACAAATCTGGCAAGAGCGGCTGGATGGCCGGGCACGCAATATTGCGCTTGAAATGGCCCAAACCCGGGATATTCCGGAATTGGTGGCGAGGGTACTCGCCGGGCGTGGCGTTCAGAATGAAGAAGTAGACACTTTCCTCAACCCGTCTATTCGAGAATTGATGCCGGATCCGGATACGATTACCGGCATGAAGACTGCTGCAGATCACATCTGCGCTGCAATTCGCAAAGGGGAACGGGTTGCCATTTTTGGTGACTATGATGTCGATGGGGCAGCTTCTGCTGCCTTGTTGTACAAATTTCTGAGCCAACATGGATTGGAAGCGGAAATCTACATTCCCGACCGCATCTTTGAAGGATACGGCCCCAATCCTGCAGCTATTTCGGAACTGGCCGATAAAGGGGCAACTCTGATTATCACTGTGGATTGCGGCTCCACCAGTTTCGACGCGCTTGAGGAAGCCCGCCGCCTGGGCGTGGATGTTGTCGTTCTCGACCACCATCAGCTTGGCGAAGAACTTCCAACAGCAATCGAAATAGTCAATCCCAACAGGCAGGATGATTTGTCTGGGCTTGGCTATTTGTGCGCAGCAGGTGTCGTGTTCATGACGCTTGTCGCTTGTGTCAGAATATTGCGCGAATCCGGATGGTATCGAGACAATGGACCACCTGACCTGTTGCAAATGCTTGACCTGGTGGCATTGGCAACAATCTGTGATGTCGTTCCGCTGAAGGAATTAAACCGTGCATTTGTCTTGAAAGGTCTGGCGGTCATGCGCCAGATGGGAAATACGGGACTTTCCGCATTGGCCCAGATTTCCAGAATGTCCGGCCCGCCATCAACTTATCATCTTGGATTCCTGCTCGGCCCGAGAATCAATGCCGGTGGCAGGATCGGAGATGCGGGCCTCGGTGCCAGACTCCTGACCAGCGACGACCCGGTTGATTCACGGGAAATTGCAGAAAAGCTCGAGGCACTCAATCAGGAACGCCAGGCCCAGGAAGCAGCAATGCTGGAGGAAGCAATCAGCGAGGCAGAATCGGAAATCGGCGATGGTTCCGGTCCAGCTTCTATCGTTGTTGCCAATGATAATTGGCATCCGGGAATTGTCGGATTGATAGCTTCGCGAATGAAGGATCGGTTTCATCGCCCTGTATTTGCAGTGCATTTTGATGCTGCGGGCAATGGAACCGGCTCTGGCCGCTCTATCGCTTCTGTCGATCTGGGAGGAGCGGTTCGGGCGGCACTCGAAAAAGGCATACTGGTAAAGGGCGGCGGTCATGCCATGGCCGCCGGTATAACCATAGAGCGTGATCAATTGGGAGCCTTTCGTGCCTTCCTTGAAGAAAGACTTGCTGAAACTGTCGAGAACGCCATTGCTCAAAAATCATTGAAGCTCGACGGAGCTCTTACCGCACGAAGTGCTACCCTGGACCTTTATGACCTGCTGGAAAAAGCAGGCCCCTACGGCCCGGGCCATCCCGTCCCGATATTTGCTTTTCCAAGCCATGAGGTAAGATATGCAAAGATTGTTGGCCGCGATCACGTAGCACTGACCCTGTCGGCCGGTGACGGCGCCACATTGCGAGCCATAGCATTCAGGGCGGCAGATACACCCCTTGGACAACTGCTTTTATCCAGCCAGTCCCGGATGCATGTTGCTGGTCAATTAACCGCTGACTTCTGGCAGGGTACTCGTCGAATTCAATTGCGGATCATAGACGCAGCCATTCCGCCGAAATTTGTCTGAATAACACCAAGCGCACCGTGGGCGGAAATCGAATTCTCATTATGGAGGAAGGTGGTACGCCCTACGGGACTCGAACCCGTGTTTCCGCCGTGAAAGGGCGGCGTCCTAGACCGCTAGACGAAGGGCGCGGTGATTCCCAGCGGGAATAAAGCAGGAATACCTGCTTGACGTCGCCGGGTTATAGAGACGAATTAGGCAGGCTTCAACCTGAAAAACACGTCTTTGTGGAGATTCTTTCGCCTATCTGCAAGATGTCGCACCTACGCATGGGTTGCAGGCACAAAGCTGATGCATAAAACACCAGTTGGCCAATCACCATTCGCCTGTATTTTCCATGCTATTCCAAGGCTCAATTGGCTCAAGGGCTTCACCCTTCTGCAATAATTCAATGGAGACATTATCCGGTGAGCGGATGAAGGCCATGCGGCCATCGCGCGGAGGCCGGTTAATGGTGACGCCAGCATCCATCAGTTTCTGGCAAAAATCATGGATATCATCGACCGCATAAGCAAGATGACCGAAATTCCGACCACCGCTATAGTCCTCAGGATCCCAATTATAGGTCAGTTCCAGACAGGGCGATGGTCTATCGACATCAAAATTGCCCTCCACGGAAGCCAGATCATCTGAAGAAGCCAAAAATATGTTTGTAAACCGTCCACCTTCCGAATCAACACGACGAATCTCCTTCATGCCAAGCTTGTTACAGTAAAAATCTAGGGATTCGTCGATATTGGTCACACGAACCATGGTGTGCAGGTACTTCATTTGCCGACTCCGCCAGTTTTGAGGGTAATTATGACGGAAAAAAACCACACTTTCCCACAGCCTGCCAAGGATTATTCAAAAACTTAATATTTGGTATTGCAGATATCATAGTTGAAGATGTTATGATTTGCTGGAGAATCAGAGCGATGACGACCGCAGCTGCGGCAAAACTAAGGGCTCGATCAGAATGGGGGCCAAAGCGGCATCCGGGCAATCCCGGCAAGACACAGTTGAAGATACAGCTTCAGCCATCGATGTATCTGCTGAAGTTATCGAGGTGTCTGGAGCGATAAAATGGTTTGATGTGGCCAAGGGATTTGGCTTCATCGTTCCGGATGGGGACCTTCCGGATGTACTTGTTCACGTCACCTGCCTTCGCAAGGATGGATATACTACGGTGCTTGAAGGTGCCCGCATTGTCTGCGAAGCGGTAAAACGCGAAAAGGGTCTGCAGGCACTCCGTATCCTGTCAATGGACGATTCTACCGCAGTTCATCCAAGCATGCAGACTTCCGGCAGCCATAATCAGGTTACTGCCGATAGTGACCTGGAGCGGGTACAGGTCAAATGGTTCAATCGAACCAAGGGCTATGGTTTTGTTGTGCGCGAGGGCGAGGACATTTTTGTCCATATGGAGACCCTTCGCCGGTTCGGTCTGACGGAACTGCATCCCGGGCAATTTGTACGTGTACGGTTCGGACGAGGTCCCAAGGGCCTGATGGCCGCCGAAATTTATCCAGACAGCAGTACACCACCTACTCACTAGATACGGATTCCC
>JBPCWJ010000280.1:0-6684 GCA_051009635.1 Rhizobiaceae bacterium | reverse complement strand
CGGCCGGGATGTCCACGACAAGGTCGCCCTGAATTGTTGCCGAACACGACAGGCGGCGGTCTTCAGGTAATCCGCGTTTGGACTTGAAGCGTGCCTCAGTTTGCGAAAATTCCGAGAGATTGTCACCGTGAGAGGTAATTCCGTGTTTGGCGAAACTACCTTCTGCAATCGTTATCTGGCAGCGGCCACAAATGCCGCGCCCTCCGCAAACACTTTCCACATAGACGCCGAGTTCCCGTGCGGCATCAAGCACAGCCGTGCCTTTCGGGAAACGACCGCGTTTACCTGATGGCATGAATAGGACCAGCGGGTCCTGTGCGTTATTCACTGTATCGGTTCTCCCGATCAGGCTGCGCCTCTGCGCGCAGCACGCCCTCCGCGCCGGCCTCCGCTACGCCCGCTTGGGGCGGCGGATTGCGTTGGTGCTGCCGCGCCGGGTGCAACACCCGGCTTGCGATCGCGATAGGTATTGATCCAGTGCGCGCAGTTCTCATCTGTTCCGCTAAGTACATTTGCGCCATGAACAGCTTCCATTTCGCCCGGTCGGCATGGATTCATTATTGCTGAAGTCATGCCCGATGCTATCACCATCGGTATGAATGCCGCGTTAATGCCGTGCCGGTGTGGCAGGCCGAAGGAAATATTGGAAAGACCACAGGTCGTGTTGACCTTGAGTTCGTCTCGCAAGCGTCTCACCAATGCAAAGACTTGTCGTCCTGCATCACCCAGAGCTCCGATGGGCATCACGAGCGGATCAACAACAATATCATGCGGTTTGATGCCGTAATCAGCAGCGCGTTCAACAATCTTCTTGGCGACCGCAAAGCGTACATCGGGATCCATTGAAATTCCGGTTTCATCATTTGAAATCGCAACGACCGGAACATCATATTTCTTGATAAGCGGGAGGATGGCTTCGAGTTTTTCCTCCTCGCCAGTTACCGAATTTACCAATGGCCTTCCTTGGGCAACCTTTAGCGCTGCATCAATTGCTGCCGTAACAGAAGAATCAATTGAAATCGGCGTGTCAGTGATTGATTGAACGAGTTCAACCGTCTTGACCAAAAGTGGCGGCTCGGTTTCGTTCGGATTTACTGCCGTAACGCCCGCATTGACGTCGAGAACGGCAGCTCCGGCGGCCACCTGGTCGATCGTGTCTTTCTTTACTGTGTCAAAATTGCCTTCGAGCATCTCGGCGGCAAGTTTCTTGCGGCCTGTTGGATTGATGCGTTCGCCAATCACGCAGAAAGGCTTGTCGAAGCCGATGATAACTTCCTTGGTCGATGAAGCGACTACCGTATGGGTCATTGCGCAGGTTCCGTTAAAAAATAGGAATTGGTAGATATAAAGACTTCTTTATATCGTTATATGATCTATTTCAAGGCGTCTATGCGCGGTTTGCAGCCTGCATTTGTTGCAGAACGGGCCAACTGCCGCGTTCACTGAGCCATCGCGACGTATTTTGCAGTCCACCAAATGGAAATACATGAACCCCACGAATCGCAGTTCTTTCTGCAGACTGGACATGTTCCTCGATTGGTCCGACTACCGATTCAGGGGAATGGGACGCGGCCAGGGCAGTAACTGCACCGGCATTTTTCTTCAAAAACCCGATTGAATTGCCCACGCCGCACATGGCTGCGTATTTCAGCAGGGTCATCGTCTTTGCAGGACCTGCGACGCCCAGGTGAACCGGTAAGTCATTGCCTGCTTTGGAAAGTCCTTCCGCCCAGTTTACGAATTTCTCGGCATCGAAGCCGAACTGGGTGACAATGCGCATGCGGGCGCCGGTGCGTTCGGCAAATTCCTTTTTCAGGCGCAGGGCGATTTCAGCTACTTCATCGCTGAAGTCTGGAGTCCCTTCGGGATGTCCTGCGACGCCTATCTCGGTTATGCCATGGGCGTCAAAAAGGCCGGTTTCCAGAACTTGCATGGTTGAATGAACTTCACCTTGCAGCCGGTCAGCACCGCCGCCAATAACCAGGACATCGGTTACACCTGCAGCAGCATAGCCGCGAACCTTGTCCTCGAGCTCAGCTTCGTCAGCAAGACGCCTTGCAGCGATATGCGGCACAGCCTTCAGCCCGAATGAGATCAGTCGTTCACAGCCGCGAGCCATGTCAGCGGTAGAATGGGTACCAATATCGGTAATGTAGGTTCGTACACCCTGAGGAATGATCAGGTCCAGATCCGCCATTTCCAGCGCATGTTTTGGCGAAACCTCAATCGAGGCTGCAATCGGTTCATTTTGCATTTTCTAATCCACCCTGGTTCACCAATTGGACCAATCTTTGTTTGTCATACTCGGTATCGAGCCTTGCCAATGCACTGTCAGCTTCGGTCTCGATATCGCCAGACACCTCCTGCGGTTCTCCGCGACGCCATTCTTCCAGGTACGCATCGGTATCGGCGGCACCCGTCCGCATTGCGCACATGTCTATTGCTTCCGTAAAGCGCAGCGGTAGTTCACGCTTGGCGTTTTTGCGGCCCTGCTTGACGATTACCTGGGCGGGAATATCGCGCCAATAAAGGATTGTAAGCAGTGCCATCTATGCCGCTCCGATTCACGGTGAATTGATATTGCAATTTTTTCGCTGTCTGAATGTGCCGCGCGCGACGCCGGAAATGATAAAAACGACGAAAATATTGCCTGCTGAAAACATGGTAAATTGAAGGGGACAAAAATTTCCCCTGAAATCCATGTAGAGCTTATTTTTCTTGATTTCCAGTGGCGTAACTCACTGGTTATCGACTTGTTACCAGTTTGGTGAAGACAAGTTCAAAATCTTCGTATTGGGCGGATAATTTACCACCGATATCACGCCCAATTTCCGGCCAAATTTTCCCGGCGAAAGGCAAAATCGAATCATTAAGGTTAACCAATTATTAAAAAATTCGTTACGGTTCTTCCGATTTTGTCAAATCGAATATAATATTGCCTCTTCAGGATCAGCATAATTAATCATTTGGGTGGGTTCGCACAATGCGGGGAGAGGCATTGGTAAAGATGCAGCAGATCTTCAGATTTGTTCTGCTCGCTGTGCTTTGTGCAGCCCTGACGGCTTGCGTATCGCGTCCGCGTGAAGCACCTGCCATCCGTACAATTCAGCCCATGGAAGCCGTTGAGGGTTCCACATTCGACGCCAAACATTTTGCCACGCGCGCCGCACAACCTGACAATGACAATGTTCACACCGTCCTCGCACTGTCGGCGGGAGGCGCAGATGGTGCTTATGGGGCAGGCGTGCTGAACGGCTGGACCAAATCCGGAAAAAGACCAGAATTTGATGTTGTAACAGGCGTTTCAACCGGTGCCCTCATGGCTGTGGCCGCCTTTTTGGGCAAGGATTATGATGACGAACTGGAAGATTTTTATACAAATTCCCGCAATGAGGACATTTACCGGGCCAATGGCGGCGGTTTCTTTGGGGAGTCTCTGTATGACAACGGCCCGCTGAAGGAACGGATTGCCGAATTTGTCGATGCGGAGCTATTGGCAAAAGTTGCGGCCGAACATGCCAAGGGCAGGCGGTTGTATGTAGCGACGACAAACCTGGACGCAGGTGATCTGGTTATCTGGGATATGGGCGATATTGCTGATGGCGGGCGGAGTGATGATGTTCAACACTTCCAGAAGGTTTTGCGGGCTTCTGCGTCAGTTCCGGCATTTTTCCCGCCGGTTTACATCAAGCCGCAGCGCGGTATTCAGCTGCGTCAGGCCCATGTGGACGGCGCGGTGAAGGAGCCCATTCTGGTCAAGAGCTTCATGTTCCCTGACAACAGGGGAAAGAAGGAGCTCTACATGATTGTCAATGGCAACACGACCCGACTAAATGCCAGCCAGCCAGTGCAGCCAAAGGCGCTAGAAATAGCCAAAAAGGCAATCATGGAGATGATGCGGGAATTGCAGGAAGAAACGATCTATCGGGGGTTTGTAATCGCCGGGAATGTTCGGTCCAGCTATCACCTGACCAATATTCCCGATTCCATCCCGATGTCCCAGGCGAGCCTAAATTTTGATCCGAAGAGAATGCGCCGGCTTTATGATGCCGGATTCCAGGCAGGCCTGAGTGGACCGGATAAATGGGAAAAGGAACCGCCGCGGCTGGAAAAATTCGAGCGGCTGGCTTCTAGATAGATTTCCTTGTATAATCAATTGGATAATTGACATTGCTGATTGCCTCAGCCTGTCTCAGCCAATTCAGAGATGACGGCCGACAAATCGCCATAGCCGGTTTGCCGTCTTTCATATTCCAGACCAAGTGCGTCAGCCGCAGCACGGGCGCGTTTATCCAGATCCGGATTCTCGGTTTGTGCGAGATAGACCAGTTTCCTGTAATTCCCGAAATACATATCCCGCAATTCCGGGTGTCTATCCAGCCCCAGCGGTTTGGTAATAAAGGCATCAAACTGCCGGGCGAGGAAATCAGTCAGGAAAAATGACTGCATGTTGTCATCGCCTTCAGCCTGGAATTCGGAATTTCCAATAAAGAAGGAATAGCAATGCGGTCCGGCAATGCGTTCTACACCATACTTTTCGCAAACCTTGTCCAGATGACCGCCCGTTCCGCAATCTGCATAGGCAATGTAGATTTTCGAGAATCCATCATCTTGCGCCTCAAGAATTTCGCGCTCCACTTCGCCAGGTATTTTTTCGGGGTAGTTGTGCAGAATTGCCGGCAGGCAGGTCAGTTCGATATGGTCCAGCTCATTTAGTGCAAGCAAAGCAATAATTTCCCGAGCGATAGCGCCACAGGCAATTATTCTGATTTTCTCGGGCGCTCTATCTTCCATAACGGCTTGTCCCGGTTACAGGAATAGTTCGAATCTTGATTCAGATTATTATTCCAACTTGTTGAAATAATTTATCAAAATCCAATTGCTATTTAATCCATATACGCAAGTCAGCGCTGATTATGCTTCCTGGCAATCAGATCCTTTGCGGTTTCCACCGCAACTGCTGCATCACGACAATATGCGTCCGCACCGATTGCGTTTCCGAAATCCTCGTTGAGCGGTGCGCCGCCAACGAGAACGATATAGTCGTCGCGCAAGCCCTTTTCGATGAGTGTGTCGATAACAACCTTCATATAGGGCATTGTCGTCGTAAGAAGCGCCGACATGCCCAGAATGTCGGGCTTGTGCTCTTCAAGTGCTGCCAGAAACTCGTCAACATCGGTATTGATACCAAGATCGATCACGTCGAAGCCAGCCCCTTCCATCATCATGCCGACGAGGTTCTTGCCGATGTCGTGAATGTCTCCCTTGACCGTGCCGACCACCATGGAGCCGAGTTTGGGCGCGCCGGTTTCGGCCAGAAGCGGACGCAAAATTGACATGCCCGCCTTCATTGCATTTGCAGCAAGCAGGACCTCGGGCACGAATAAAATACCGTCGCGGAAATCGATGCCTACTATGCGCATTCCCTCGACAAGCGCCTTTGTCAGAACATCGTAGGGGGTCCATCCGCGTCCAAGCAGGATGTTTGTGCCTTCTTCAATTTCTTCCTTGAGGCCGTCATAAAGATCATCATGCATTTGCAGCACGAGTTCATCGTCATTGAGTTCCGACAGGATAATTTCGTCTTCTTCGTCGGCCATGCTGATAATCCTTATTGGAAGCAAATAACCCGATTTCCAGGTAACATTTTGAATCAGTTAGCGTAATAGCGCGGTTCACCCATATAGCAAAGAAAAACGCGAATTTGTCTGCCTTTTTAACGACTTCGGCAATGACGAATGCGACGCCTAGCTTTGCGCAGCTTTATATTTTGCCATTTGATAAAGAATGATGAAGACTGAAGTGTCGCTTCCTTATCAAAAAACGGCGTATTAGGGCGCATGCAGGCGATAAATAGATTGCAACTGGGTTACCGTTTTGCGTGGCGCAAAAATCATCCAGGATGACCATGATGACAGCTAGTGAAGAGCCCCAATCTGACGATCAAAATGCTGAACCTTCTGCGAGACGCGCCAGAAGTGGTGGTAGGGGGCGTGGTGGCACAGGTGGTGCTGCGGCGCGGCGCAAATCACGGTCGGCAGTGACGCTTGACAGCCTGCCATATATCACGCGCAATTTGCCTCCAAACGATATTCTTGCTCTCGAGACGATCGAGATTATCGAGGCAAATGCGGACACGCTGATGGAGGAGATTGGCGTAGAATATCGCGAAGATCCTGAAGCGCTGGAAATGTGGAAAGCTGCAGGCGCGGATGTAAAGGGCGAGCGCGTTCATTTTCCCAAAGGTCTTTGCCGTGAATTGATGAAGACCGCGCCGAGCCAGTTTATCCAACATGCCCGAAATCCGGCACGCAATGTAGAAATTGGCGGTCCGAACACTGTTTTTGCGCCCGTTTATGGACCGCCCTTTGTGCGCGATCTGGAAGGCGAGAGACGCTATGCGACGATCGATGATTTCCAGAAATTCGTAAAACTCGCCTATATGGCGCCGGCGATGCACCATTCCGGCGGTACGCTGTGCGAGCCGATGGATATCCCGGTGAACAAACGCCATCTCGACATGGTGCTTTCGCACATTCAATATTCCGACAAGCCATTCATGGGGTCGGTGACGGCACCTGAGCGAGCAGAAGACACTGTCAAAATGGCGCAAATCCTGTTTGGCGAGGAGTTTGTCGACCAGAATTGTGTGCTGGTAAGTCTGATCAATTGTAATTCGCCCAT
>JBPCWJ010000279.1:0-3007 GCA_051009635.1 Rhizobiaceae bacterium | reverse complement strand
TGCTGCCACCAGATCTGCGCCAGCTTTGGATAGTCCGGGACGTTGACGCCGGTCGGCGACCACAGAACGCGGTCTGGCGAACGGTAGAACTCGACGAGACCTCCCAGCTTTGGTGCGCGGTCGGTAAAGCTCTGATGGTTCACTGTGGAGTCACGGATGAAGGTCAATCCCACTTGTGACTTTTTCACGTCAACTGTTTTTGAAACGGCAAATTGGGCGTAAAGCCAGGCTGCCTTGGCACGGTCATCGGGGGTGGATTTAAGGATGGTCCATGATCCCACGTCCTGATAGCCGACCTTTTGTCCCTCTTTCCAGTATGGGCCATGGGGTGATGGTGCCATCCGCCATAGCGGATTTCCATCATCATCGACCGTATTATTACCTTCGGATTTGGGTGCAACCATGGTTGCGGTGAAGGCCGTATACCAGAAAATCTGCTGAGCGACGTTACCTTGGGCAAGTGCTGGCAAGGACTGATAGAAGTCGTAATCCGCTGCGCCAGGAGGTGCATAATTGCGGAGCCACTCATCCCATTTACGGATCGCGTAGACAGAGGCCGGGCCGTTGGCTTCACCGCCGCGGGATACACTTGCGCCCTGCGGATTGCACGAACCGGCTTCCATGCGGATGCCCCATTCGTCAATCGGTATGCCATTTGGTTCGCCCTGGCTTCCTGTGCCAGCCATTGAAAGCCAGGCGTCAGTCATGCGCCATCCAAGGTCAGGAGCGCGCTTTCCATAGTCCATGTGACCATAGATAGTCGTGCCATCGATCTCCTTGACGTCTTTTGAGAAGAATTCCGCGATATCTTCATAGGCTGACCAGTTGACCGGTACACCGAGATCATAGCCATATTTTTCCTTGAACTGCTTTTGCAGGTCTTCCCGGTCGAACCAGTCCTTGCGGAACCAGTACAGATTCGCGAATTGCTGATCCGGCAACTGGTAGAGATCGCCGTCAGGGCCAGTCGTAAATGACGTGCCCATGAAATCGGCGAGATCAAGCATTGGATTGGTTACATCCTTGCCTTCTCCGGCCATCCAGTCAGTCAGGTTGCGGGCAAGCTGCAGACGTGAATGGGTACCAATCAGGTCGGAATCGTTCACATAGGCATCATAAAGGTTACGGCCGGTCTGCATTTGTGTCTGAACAGCCTGAACCACTTCACCTTCACCCAGGATCTGATGGTTTACCTTGATGCCTGTGATTTCCTCAAATGCCTTTGTAAGCGTCTGTGATTCATAGTCGTGGGTCGGAATGCCTTCGGAAAGGACGTTGATTTCCATTCCGGCAAAAGGTTTTGCGGCATTGATGAACCATTCCATTTCCTTCATTTGCTCATCTTTTGAGAGCACGGAAGGCTGGAATTCGTCATTCACCCACTTTTCCGCTTCTGCCATGCCAGCGAATGCCGGCATGCAAGCCATGTTCAAAGCGACGGCAGCAGCCGAAGCCAAAAGCAACTTTTTCATGCGTACTCCTCCAGGATAATTTGGATTCAAGAATAGATCTGGGGTGATCCATTTTGAACCACAGACAGAAAAATACGAAAAAAAACGAAAGTCAATAGGTTCGCTATTGATTTTTTTGTTTTCGGTTCGTAATTATTTCGAAAGTGCTCGGAGGAACTTTCATGCAGGCGTTGCCACCCCGGCAAGCAGATATTTTGGACATTGCGCGGAGTGAAGGCCGTGTTGATGTGGAATCTCTGGCGCGCCGATTTGGTGTTACTCCGCAGACTATCCGCAAGGATCTCAACGACTTATGCGATCTGGAAAGATTGCACAGGGTGCATGGTGGCGCGGTATTTCCCTCCAATACGGTCAACCTGGCTTATAGAGCGAGGCGCGAAATTGCTGCCGAAGGTAAGGCACAGATTGCAGAAACCGTTGCTCGTTTAATTCCGGAAAATGCTTCACTCATACTGAATATTGGAACAACAACCGAGGCTGTCGCCCATCAACTTCGCCGACATAAGGGGCTGATGGTGATTACAAATAATTTGAATGTTGCGATGATCCTGTCTGAAGCGCCCGATGTAGATCTGGTTGTTTCCGGCGGGATGGTCAGAAAGAGTGATGGCGGAATAGTAGGTGCTGCCGCAGTCGATCTGATCAAGCAGTTCAAGGTCGATTATGCGGTCATAGGTGCCTCAGCGATTGACGGGGAAGGCGCGCTGCTCGATTTTGACTATCGTGAGGTCCGCGTTGCCCAAGCAATATTGAGTCAGGCGCGCCAGAAAATTTTGGTGGCGGATGCTTCCAAATTTGAGCGCAGAGCCCCCGTACAAATCGGCCATATTTCCGAAATGGATATTTTCGTGACGGATGCGCCCCCATCAGAAGATGTTCGGCAGCTTTGTCTCGGCGCCGATGTCGAGCTGATCGTCAGCGGCCAACGCGAGTTTGAAAGTATCGAGTAATGGCAAGGAACTCCAAGAAAAAGCCCGGTCCTGCTGCTGATCACTATGATATATTAATCATAGGTGGGGGCATTAACGGTGCTGGTATCGCACGCGATGCCGCGGGTAGGGGGTATTCCGTTTGTCTATGTGATGCCGGTGATTTTGGTGGCGGCACTTCCTCAGCTTCTACAAAACTGGTGCATGGTGGCCTGCGTTACCTGGAGCATTACGAGTTCCGGCTTGTGCGGGAATCGCTGATGGAACGGGAAATTCTTTGGCAAATGGCGCCGCACATCATCTGGCCGTTGCGATTCATCTTGCCCTATCATTCGGGACTTCGACCAGCATGGATGTTGCGTCTGGGTCTTTTTCTATACGACAATCTCGGTGGTAGAAAACTTCTGCCCGGCACAAAAACGCTTGATCTGAAAAAAGATCCTGCCGGCACTCCGTTAAAATCACCTTTTGTCAAAGGATTTGAATATTCCGATTGCTGGGTGGAAGATTCACGTCTGGTAATTCTGAACTTGCGTGATGCGGTGGCAAAAGGAGCTGATGTCAAACCGCGTACTGCAGTTGAAAATGCCCGCCATGAGAGCGGCA
>JBPCWJ010000278.1:0-2681 GCA_051009635.1 Rhizobiaceae bacterium | reverse complement strand
GATCTGATCATGGGCGCGAGTGTTCTGGTTGAGGACAACGTCATCACCCAGGTTTCGACCGGCGAGATCGACGCGCCAGACGCGTTTGTCGTCGATGTCGGAGGCAGGGTCATGACACCCGGCCTGATCGATATGCATACCCATTCCATGTTCATGACACCTGAAGGCACCAACAGCTATCAGGATGAGTGGGATGCACCGGGTGGCGGCGCAATGGCTGCGCAAGGTTTGCGCGAAGACTTCCTGATGAAAGGCATCACGACGGTTCGTGAAATTGCCGGCAATTCACGTGGCCTGGCACGCGCCGCACAACGAGGTCTGCTGATTGGTCCCCGAATTTACACTTCCGGTGCCGTTCTCAGCCATACCGGTGGCCATGGTGACTGGGGTGACCGCAACGATTTGGAGGTCTCCGATTATGGCGCGTTGGTACAGCACTCGTTGATCGTCAATAATCGTGATGATGTTATAAAGGCTTCCCGCCGGAATTATCGCAATGGTGCACATTTCACCAAGATCATGGCAGGTGGCGGCGTGGCCAGCCGGTTTGATCCATTGGAAATACTTGGTGCAACCAAGGAAGAAATGGAAGCAGCTGTCGAAATCGCAAATGACTACGGCACTTATGTTGCTGTTCATGCCTATCACGATGACTCTTATCAACGTGCAATTGACGCAGGTGTGCGTAGTTTTGAGCATGGTTTTCTGGTCTCCGAAGACATCGTCAAGCAGTTGGCCGCCAAGGGCGAGGAAATTGCCTGGAGCTTTCAGTGCTATATGAGCGTAAATTCCTTTGGTGCTTATGAATCCATGCCGGATTTCTTTACCCATGAGCAGAAGGTGAAGGGTGTTGCAGTCGGGAAAGGCGCCCGTAATGCAGCCAAGATGATGCTGGAAAATGATGTGTTCATGACCGGTGGGGCGGACATGTTCGGTCCTGGCCTTCAGGAAATCAGCAAGCAGGATATTACCTGCAAGGTGAATGAAGTCGGTTATCCCCCGGCTCATGTCTGGAAGATGCATACCGGCAATGCCGGAAAGGTTCTCAAATGGTCAGGCCCTCTTGATCCCTATCCAACCTATGCGCTCGGTACTATTGCGCCGGATTCTTATGCCGATATCCTGATCTGGGACGCCAATCCACTGGAAGATATTGATGTGATCCTTGATGAAGAGAAGCTTGTTTTGATCATGAAGGATGGCAGGGCCTACAAAAACACCATGGTCGATACTGACAGCATAATGTATCGGCCCGGTGCTACCAAACCTTCGATTAATCAATTTCAATAAGCGGCATTCGATTTCGATTAACCGGCGGTTGGTGCTGTCGGTTGATCGATTTCACTAAATTGAAGGAGGCCTACGCGGAGTGCAAAGAACCCTACTAGTTTGCATATTCTTGATATTCGGGAGCCAGCCGTCGATTTCTGACGACAGGACAGCAACTTCGGTTATTATTAAGAATGTTTCGGTGTTTGATGGCATAAACGAACAGCTAATCGAAGACGCCAATGTGCTGATCGAAGACAATCTGATTACAGCAGTTTCAACAGAGGCATTTGATGTAAACGGCACGACGGTAATTGACGGTGAAGGTCGGACGCTTATGCCGGGCCTCATCGACATGCACACCCATGTGATGTTCAAGTATGGCGTAAATCCTACGCGTCTCGATATTGATGCCGCTGCGGCTGGTGCAATCGCGTTGGAGACAATGCAGCTCTATCTACAGATGGGCTACACCACATTGCGCGATGTTGGCGGGAATAGCCTAGGTATTGCGCGCGCACTGGCAAACGGGCGTTTAAAGGGACCAAGACTGTATTCCTCAGGCGGGCAGATCAGTGGAATCTCAGGCCATGCCGACCTTGGAATGTTGAACGAAAACCCGAAGGAAGATGTCTTTTCAAAACGTGGGGATTCCAATGTGACTACCGGCCCCATACAAGTCCGCGCTGCGGTTCGTCGAGTACTGCGTGGAGGGGCTACCCACATCAAGGTAATGCCCGGCGGAGGTGTAGCATCCAGTTTTGATCCGCTTGAATCCAATTCAATGGCGTTGGATGAATTGCAGGCAGCCGTTGATACTGCAGCAGATTTTCAAACCTACGTTTGTGCTCATGCCTATAATGATGTGTCGATAAACCGCTTCCTCGATGCCGGAGGCCGTTGCATTGAGCACGGTTTTTTGGCCCGAGAAGAGACAATCAAGCGGATGAAAGAACTCGGCGCAGTCATGTCATTACAAGCCTATGCCGCATATGAAGTCTTCAAAGAGCCTGAAGAGATAGTCGGATTTTCAGCTGAAAATGCCCGGAAAGGACGGCAAGTTCATGAAGGCGCGGACCGAATGCTCGGGTGGATTGCCAAATATGGGGTCGATGCCTTTGGTGGTTCCGATCTTTGGACCGTTGATCAATTGCTGCTTGTCCCGCAGGATTTGGTTGTACGCAAACGCTGGTTCTCTGATGTTGAAATTCTCAAACAGAACACTTCTTATGCTGCCAACTGGCTTGCGAAATCCGGACCAAAAAACCCCTACAAAGAGGGGCCATTAGGCGTAATTGCTGAAGGCGCTTATGCCGATCTGATATTGGTCGATGGTGATCCTACAAAGGATGTTTCTATACTCGCGGATTGGGAAAACAATATCGATCTGGTGATGAAGGACGGCGTGATAT
>JBPCWJ010000277.1:0-7421 GCA_051009635.1 Rhizobiaceae bacterium | reverse complement strand
GGATTGAAGCAGTGGCGGGTGATTTCTTTGCCGATCCTCTTCCGCAGGCTGATGTGATCACCATGGGCATGATCCTGCATGACTGGAATCTCGAAAAAAAGAAGCTGCTTATCAAGAAGGCTTTCGATGCCCTGCCAGAGGGTGGCGCTTTTGTTGCCATTGAGGCTTTGATTGACGATGAAAGGCGAACCAATACTTTTGGCATGTTCATGTCGCTGACCATGTTGATGGAGTTTGGCGACGCCTTCGATTTTACCAATGCCGAGTTTGTTGATTGGTGCCGTGAAGCAGGCTTCAGCCGGTTCGAGGTAATTCCGCTCGTAGGCGCATCAAGTGCTGCTGTTGCTTATAAGTAGGGAGAAGCATGGGGGGATGTGTAGGAGGTGTATGTTTGATTGGGCACTACTTGTTTGGCATCAGATAGTTTTCATTCCGATGTCACATGAACAGGCGTTCAATTTTCATTATTAAATACAACAACTTGCAAGTCTGTTTTTCCAGGCAACATCTTCGATCATGCTTGGCTGGATAAATTATAGTACCAACGATACAATAAAGGCTATCGATGCTAGGCAAGGGAGGCAGACCATGAAAATTATTGTTCCGGTTTCCGTCAGGCAGGCGATTGTTTGCATTTCCCTTATTGTTGCTGGTTATCTGGGTTGGCAATTTGGAGCTGAGGCGCAAGAAGCCACGCCCTTGACTTGTGCTGCCGAGGGTAGGAGTTACGAAATTGGTGAAACAGCCTGCATTCCAGCCTGCCATGGTCAGCAGCAACTAGCCAGATGTGAGCAATCAGATAGCGGTGTCACCTGGACTTCCATATCGACTTCCTGCCCAAATGCTTTGAATTTTTCGCCCCGACTGAATTTCAGCCTGGCGAAATTCGCACCGGATGCCGATCAATTTTCCGAAGCGATTTCCTTTCCGTTGAACTGAAATCGGGCGCCATGTCTTGGCAGCTTGCAGCTACACTCAAGAAGCAGGCCGACGTCAGCCATCTGGGTCGTGGTTCCGTCCGGTAACAAAATTATAGGAATCCACAATCAGCTGATAAACCACACCGAGCTCATCTGTGGTTTTCGGTGTGTACAGCATTACAAAACCCTCCCAGCCGGGTCTCTGTTCGGCCCAGGGGTGACGAACCGCCCAGCCAGCTGCCACTGCCTGGCGAGCCCGGCCTGGAGACAATGAGGCATGCAGGCTGCCATCCGGGTGAACATGTGCAAATTCGCGTCCTCCGACAATCACCTCTGGATGTGCAAGTTTCAGATTCTCGTTAATCCAGAATCCTTGAGCACCAGGCAAGGAAACGATGGTTGGGCGCACATCCACGTCAGGCAATTTGGAAACCATTCGGAGTAGTTGGGCATCGATTTCGGGTATGGAGTTAATACCTATCTGGACATGCGGCACGCCTGGGGTGGTTTGAGGACGTGGTCCTTCCCGCTGAGGCAGTTGGGTTTCGTCAGCATAGGCAGATCCTATGGTCAGGAAGACAGACAGCAATGCAGCAACGAGCGAACTGAAAACAACCTTTGAATTGCTCATGTTAAACGTCCTCGCTGTTTCACCCTCATTGCTGGCCGGTTCCATTTTCCAGGTAGATTAGCCGCACAGGCTGGGCGTTCCTGCCTTTTGACCGGTGCGGCCATGGATCATTTCCTTGATATTAGCCCAGTATGCTGCGGCTTCACACATCGGGCATGGTCTGGAACTGGAGTACAAAATTGCTCTGTCGAGATTTCTCGATCCCGTTCTCCTTGCGGCATCCCTTATCGCTGCCATTTCCGCATGGGCGGTGGGGTCATTATCGATAACAACCTTGCTCCAGGACTGCCCGATTATCTTGTTTTCACGAACGACCACCGCGCCATATTGCTGGTCGCCCTTTTCAATCGCCAGCTGTCGCATTTCGAACGCCCGTTCAAGAAAAGCAATGTCATCAGGAAGATCAGGCTGCTCAATAAATTCCGAGCTGTTTGCAGTCGAAATTGAGAAGCCTAATCCGGCGGGGACTGCGAAAATCCCAAATCTACCCGCAAATTGGCGGCGGTTAAGGTTCCGGTGGAAAATCCGTGTCCTTGGTCTGACCGGCATAGTACTTCCTCCTCGTGATATGACCGCAAAAATCGTTCCAACCTTGGAATTTCTGTAAAGTCAGACCCTGACGATCTTCAGCCTGGTCTTCAGGTCTGTCCGGCAGAACGCGTGGAGGAAACAGGTCTGCTCGGAGATATCCAGCATTTCCTGTGCCATCTCGTCACTTTCGCTGGTTTCCAGATAGACATGGGTCTCGATCGGATCAGCTTCTCCTGCCTTGCCGGTACCGCCAGAGGCGCCACCAAGGCTGAAATGGGTGTCCTGGACAATGCGATAGTCGGGCAGGTCGAGTTTCAGCATGGAAACGAAACGCCCGAATTGGGTCATGAAGCAGAAACCTATACCGGCGCTTATCAGGGTATTTGCATCGGGAGCGCGGCCGTCTTCGGAACTCAGAAACCTGAACGAGGTGCCAAGCGGCGAATAAAGCACCTGCTGGATTTCCTTGATGCCATCCTCACGCATTATTGCAATTGCACCGGGATTTAGCCGCCGGTCCTGTTCGTCCGCAAGGCTACTGGCGGCAGCGGAGGTGCCGAGTGCCACCTCTTTCTTCGGTGTGGGTCCGACCGGCTCAACCAGAACAAGATCGCTGGGCACGACCTTAGCCTTGGCAAAGTGATTACCCGGATCCGGCAGAATTGGTGTGCCCAGGTCAATTGCCTTTGCCGTGGGCAATTCGACGCCGTTTTTCCCCAGTTTGAAGAGGCTTTCCAACTGACCTCTCATCAGTCCATTTAGCGGTGAAGCATAGGTGGCGTTGATCAGAAATTCATTCAGCTTTGCATCATCGAGATCGCAATCAATCTCTACCTGCAGATCAATGTTTTCGGCTCCGCCGACCATGGTTCGCTTCGGCATGGAACCTTTCATCGTGTAGTAATTGTCCTGGATAAGTTTGAGCTTCCGGATCTCGATGTCCTGGAGTTTTGCCAGTGCCAGAATTTCGTTCATGAAACTGGCAATCATCCCGCAAGTCAGAAACGCCAGCGGGCAGGGGGCAGCATCATGACCACTCAGATAGGGGCCTTCATCCGATACCAGTCTCCATGTACGCCCCGTTTTTGCGGATCGAATCAAGGCCTCTTTCTGAAAACCACTTAAAGAGCGTACCCATGTGCGCACAGCATCGCCCTTGCGATTTTCGGGTGCTTCGATTGAAACAGCGTCTGCGTTTGCTACCTCAAAGAAGGACGGTAGTTCGCTGTTACCGATGATGTCTTCGCCAAGTTTTGCCATGTTTTCTATCCTAACAAGAAGCCTGCTGGTCCGGAGATTGAATGGGGCTCCCCAAATGCCAGGATCCTATCATCAACGTCCTTTTCCTTGGCAGTGGCTGCATGGCCGACAAGTTCGCCCGGCCAAGCCGGATTGTGAATATCATAGACCGCGCCGCCTGAAGCAGGTCGGCTTTCTCCGTTCACATAGATGCCGGTCGTAACTACCTTGTCCATATTGCTCATGCCCATTTCCTCAAACCAGGCGGATATCAACAAAATCTGGCTCGACATCCCTCCATCTACCGTGAGATGTGACGCCGCGCCTTTGGGTTAGGCGAAGGCACACATTGGCAATGTTAATGCTCCTGCCGTGCCAGGTCCAATTGTTCTGTATTGTCTCCAGGATCTTGTCGGTGTCACCCAGCATCATTGGCTGTATACTGGTTACATTCGACTTTTTGGTTGGAGAAGGACAATGACAGAAAAAACAAAAGATGGATGGGCAGGCGTTACTCGCGGAAAACCAAAGGTCGGTGACGTTGTCGAGCGAAGCCGGACCACTAGATCGGAGGATATCGCCGCATTTACCGAGATGACGGGAGATCGAAATCCGGTCCATTTTGACGAGGAACTCGCGAAGAAAACTCCCTTTGGCAAACTGATCGTTCAAGGTGGAGTGACAACCGGAATTCTTAATGCCTGTGTGGCGGAAGATCTTCCCGGGCCCGGAACTGTGTTTCTCAACACAAATCTCAATTTCCTCAAAGCGGTTGGAGTCGGTGAGACAATTACTGGACGAGTTGAATTGACGTCGGTTCGTGATGACAAACCGATCTGCCAAATGAAGGTGCAGGTTGCTGATGGTGAAGGCGATATTTGCGTCGAGGGTACTGCGACCACCTATACAATGGCGCTTGAGGGGCTCTGAGTGTCAGATGACCCCGCAAACAAGTGGCGAGTACTGGCAGTAACTTCCATTGCCGTTATCCTGACACTGACGACCTGGTTTTCCGCTACGGCAGTCATGCCTGAGCTGATCAGGGCTTATTCACTTCGTCCTGTAGAATCTGCTTGGCTGACTAATGGTGTACAACTTGGCTTTGTTGTCGGAGCTCTTGCCTCCAGCCTGCTTTCAATTGGTGACATTTTCCGGACAACAACGCTGATGTGCTTCGCTGCGTTGATTGCGGGTACAGCAAATTCAATGCTGCTGCTGGACTTGACAGCGACCGGCGCAATTTTAATCCGTTTTTTGACGGGCGTTTCGCTTGCTCTTGTCTATCCACCGGCGATGAAATTTATTGCGACCTGGTTCCAAACCGGTCGCGGCCTCGCGATGGGAGTTATGGTAGGCGCTCTTACGCTTGGTTCCGCCTTGCCGCATCTAATCCGTTCGATAGGTGCAAATTTCGATTGGCGTCTGGTGATCTCCGCAAGTTCTGTAGGCTGCTTTCTTGCAGCGGTGATATTTTATTTTGCACTGCGCGAAGGCCCATATCCGTTTGCCAAGACGGAAGTTGATCCGCGCCAGATTGGCAAGATCATCCGCAACCGGCCGGTCATGTTGGCCAATATCGGATATTTTGGTCACATGTGGGAGCTTTACGCACTTTGGGGCTGGATACTTGCATTCGGTGCAGCAGCCTTTTCTTCGGCAGGCTATGGCTCCGCCGCTGCGGCGAGTTTTCTGGCATTTGCGGTCATAGCGCTTGGGGCGCCAAGTTCAGTTGTGGCTGGATGGTTCGCTGACCGTATAGGCCGGTGTTACACAACCGCCCTGTGTATGGCAATATCGGGTACATGCGCGCTATTGATTGGCTTTGCCTTTGGCGGTCCGGTCTGGATCGTCATCCTCATCGCAACCATTTGGGGGCTGACAGTGGTTGGTGACAGTGCACAATTTACAGCGGCTGTCACGGAACTTTCGGATCAATCCCTGGTGGGTTCTGCATTGGCGTTTCAAATGGGGATCGGTTTTCTGATCACCGTATTCACAGTCTGGTTTGTACCTTATCTGGCAGAAGTATTTGGTAGCTGGCGCTGGAGCTTTGCCGTGCTTGCACCAGGTCCTGCAATTGGGGTCTGGGCAATGCTCCGGTTACGGCAATTGCCTGAATCCACGAAAATTGCAAATGGGCGAAGGTAACAGAGCGTGGCTGTATGCCGGTGTCAGGTCGCGTGAGGTCACCTAGTTGTGACTATAACTTCATCAAGATGAAGCGCAGACTGACCGGCAAACAGCAGGGAAGGAGATTGATGATGCAAGTTTGGGTAAAATGCGTTTCTCGAATTGTAGTGCTTGTGTTGGGGTGCATATTCGTGTTTAGCCATTTGGTCCATGCAGAGGTCAAGGCACCTGATGGATGGGTGGTCCTGAAGTCTTCCCATAGCTACTCGGATCTTGTTGATCGTGTCCTGGAATCGGCCAAGTCCAACAAGATTGGCGTCGTGGCGCAGGCATCTGCAACGGTTGGAGCAAAGAAGGTTCTGGATAAAACAATTCCCGGAAATATGGTGATCGGACTGTATCATCCAAGATTTGCGGTCAGGATGCTGGATGCCAGTATTGCGGCGGGTATAGAAGCGCCCATCCGTGTCTATGTAACTGAAAATAATGATGGAACGGCTGATTTGTCCTACAAGACCCCATCCCATGTATTTGCGCCCTATATGGCGGAGGGTGGAGATAATTTACTCGCCCTTGCATCCGAACTGGATGAACTTTTTGAGAAACTTGCTGCCGAAGCGGTGGGTAACTAGTCTCTTTCAGATACTAACATAATTCTTCATTATTGGTGGATTTCCCCGGCGCAATTGAGCGCCGTGGAAATCGTTCATACCGAAATCCGGATTAGAGATAACGGTTGCGACAACGGCTCAGATTGCCCTGATAATGACTGCGGGCGGCGCGCACCTTTGCGGAATTGCCACCAGCCTGCTCGAGAGCAGCATTGTAAACGCGCAATGCAAAGCCTGCACATTCATGATACTGAGCACGTGCCTGTGCCTGGCGCTGCTGTATGCGGCCTGACGTCGGATCATTCGTTGCATATGCGGCTGGTACTGTAGCAACAAGAGTTGAAGCAGCACCGGCCAGAATGACGGCGATTTTGGTCATGCGAGATATGTTCATCGATTTTCTCCTTTAGGTTGGATGAACGAAAATTGGACCTGTTGGTCCGGACTAGCTGCCTGTTCATGCAGACAGCGACACATCACCCATTGGTGATGACTTTCGTCGCGCGACGGACGCGCAATTTACAATGTGAAATTGTTAGAGGTCCTGCCGGTTTTACGCCCGGGTCAGATTTGGCCGGGACGGCACCGGGATGCCCAGGAGTGAATCCGCTGGAATTCCGTTTCCCACTGCAGGGTCTTGTTTTCCTTGTGGCCAGGTTTAGTCAGTTCGAGGTTTTTGGCATTGATTGTCATTTTTCGTCTCCTTGGATTCACGCCCGTTGCGCTGGTTTGATAGAGCGCAAGATGGTGCGGGCTTATTTCACGGAGGTATCAACGCAGGGTGGTTTTCGTTTCAATTGTAACCATTGTGTTGGAGATATGATTCAGATCACAGCGATATTGCGGAAAGCTGCTTTGTGATTGAAAAAGGGAGTATCCCGGAGCCAATCGGATGGTTATATCCGTAATGTCTGAAATTTATTGAAAGATGGTCATCATGGGGCTTGCCGGGGAAAGTACTGAAATTCTCAAGAACGTGTCGACCGCGACATTGACTACAATCCTGCTCAAGAAGGGGTTGCGTAATGTGTGGATCAGGGGAGCAATGCCGTTGGGTAGTAACCAGCCCCGGATTGTGGGTCCAGCCTTCACGATGCGATTTGTTCCTTCACGCGAGGATCTGGCTACTCCGGCTTCCTGGTCGTCGCCGACTTCGACACGGGCGGCAATAGAAGAAATGCCCGCCGGCTGTGTCGCTGTGGTCGATGCCATGGGCATCCAGGATGCCGGCATTTTCGGAGATATCTTATGCGCGAGGATGCATAAACGATCTGTGGCGGGTCTGGTCACTGACGGCGTCATTAGAGACAAGGCCGGCGTAATGGATTCCGGTTTGCCCGTTTGGTGTAAGGGCACGTC
>JBPCWJ010000276.1:0-2832 GCA_051009635.1 Rhizobiaceae bacterium | reverse complement strand
GATCGAAACAGGGTCGGCTTCAACGCCAGCATCGGTGTCAAATGCTTCTCTCAGCAGGTTTGGCGCGTTTGGAAGGCTGGTTACCGGCTGCCCATCTGGACCGTTACCTTGAAGATCAACCATCTCGATTACCTTGGCAGTCAAACCCACCTTTGTAGCCGCTTCAGCAAGGCTGTCACCAGCAGCCCTCTCATCTTCAATCTTGTCATGAATGTCGTAGAGTTCGTCGCCGGCGATGTCGATAGCCAGAGATTGACGAATTTGATCTTCAACTTCCGGGAGCGGTTGTACAGATTCCGGCTCGATGGAAACGACTCGCAAGATAACCGGTCCGAACAAGCCAGTAACCACATCGCTTGAATTATTCAGGTCAAGACCAAATGCTGCTTCCGCAATTGACTGATCAGGGACCTGACTTTTGGTGAGCGAACCAAGGTCAATATCGCTTGCGGTCCGGCCCATTTCCAACATGATGGTTTCGAAAAGCTCACCTTCCTTCAGTCTCTTGGATGCAGCATCAGCTGCAGCTTCATCAGTGAATGTGAGTTGTTGAATTCTCCGCTTTTCGGGTGTGGTGTAATTGCTTTTTGTGCGCTCATATTCAGCTTCTACATCCTCTGCAGACACATTTTCCGGTTTGGCAATGTCCTCATCAGTAAGCTGGAGTGTCACCAGTTTTCTGAATTCGGGGGCAGTGTAGGAAGATTTATTTGCCTCATAATATGCTTCGATTTCGGAATCTGTCGGATTTGGAATTGTGCCGACATCTTCCCGGGTAACTGTCACATAATCGAAGACACGTTTCTCGGCATCATACTTCTGCAAAAAATCATAGAATGCATCAGGCATATCGAGCCCTTGCACCATCGCAGAGACCAACTGTTGTCGAACAGCAGCGGTCTTCCTGCTATTGATGTAGTCATCCTCGCTCATGCCGACTTGCCTAAGAGCAAAATCAAGACGTTGCCGAGAGAAATTTCCGGACTCATCCCTGAATGAAGGATCATCACCGATCAAGCTCGCCAAATTGTCTTCCGAAAGTCCAAGACCCATTTTACGCGCATTTTCATCAAGCACGGCACCAGCCACAAGCTGACTTAATACATTTTGCTCCACGCCAAGCGCTCTGGCCTGTTCACGTGTAAGGCGCTGTCCAAATTGTTGGGAAAGCGCATTGACCTGATTGAGATAGGCAAGACGATATTCTGCCAGCCCCACCTTTGTTTCACCAACAACAATAGTGTTTGTGCCACCACCACCGATAAAGGCATTGGACGCGCCCCAGACTGCAAAGCTTACTACCAGCAGACCAATCAAAATCTTGGCGGCAACGCCGCGCATCATGTTACGAAGGGATTCGAGCATTTTCTCTCCAGATGAATCAGACAGACGCCAATTCAAGCAAGCAAATTCATTTCTTTGCGCCCGGTATAATACCGGGAGCAATTGTTCACAACATGTAAGGTGGCTTTGACGAAAATTACAATGTAACAAACGCAAAGTTGACAGCCCGAAACACTGTGATAGCCAATCCACCTGAAAATCAGGTCAGAAAATCCAGGAATAGAGTATGACATCAGAGCCAAATTTTCTTATTGCAGGTAACTGGAAGATGAACGGACTGCAATCTTCTCTCGCCGAACTGGATGAAATGGTCTCCGGTGTCCAAGGTGAATCACATGGAGATAGTGCAGCAGACATGGTGGTGTGTGTGCCGTCTAGTCTGCTGATCCCTGCCGTTCAAAAATGCAACGGAACGCCTGTCGAGATTGGCGGTCAGGACTGCCATACCAACGTTTCTGGCGCACATACTGGAGATATCTCGGCAGAGATGATAGCAGATACCGGAGCAAAATGGATCATTACCGGCCATTCGGAGCGCAGGACCGACCACGGCGAAACCAACGAGGAAATCAAGGCAAAGTCTGAAGCAGTACAGCGCGCCGGAATTATCCCTATCATCTGCATTGGCGAAACCGGAGACGAACGGGAACAGGGACGAACTCTGGCCGTTCTGAAAGCGCAACTGGATGGTTCACTCACGGAACCAGCCGACTTTGTGGTGGCTTACGAACCTGTTTGGGCAATTGGCACTGGCCTCGTCCCCACAATCGATGACATTACAGAGGCACACAAGTTCATCAGGGGCTATCTGATTGAACGATATGGAGCCAAGGGTGCTGATGTACGGATCCTTTATGGTGGCTCCGTCAAACCCGGCAACGCTGCTGAGATATTATCCGTTGCCAATGTAAATGGTGCACTCGTTGGAGGCGCAAGCCTCAAGGCAGAAGACATTCTTGGAATTTGGCGGGCTACTCCCTAACTAGTAGTTTTCGCCGGATTGCTTCGATTGAAACTAGTTCAATCTATGGGCTTTATTTGTTGGCCGCGCTCGTGTAGAACGCGCCGGTCTCAGATTGGTGCAAATTGATGTTGCGCCCGGTTTGCGGGACTTTCCGGCAAAAAGCAAACGGCAGACCGAATAAACAGGACTGGTCATGGAAACGGTATTGATAGTTATCCACCTAATGGTGGTTGTTGCGCTGATTGGCGTGGTTTTGTTGCAGCGCTCCGAAGGTGGTGCGCTGGGAATTGGCGGCGGAGGCGGCGGTGGCGGCCTTATGTCGGCGAGGGGTGCAGCAAATGCACTTACAAGAACAACTGCGATATTGGCCGCCGCATTCTTTGCAACATCGATTGCCCTTGGTGTGGTTGCCAAGATAAATGCCGGACCTAGCGATATTCTTGACCGAATTCCAGCGCAAACCGAACCCGGCACGGCAGGTGAAGGCGTTCTGGATCTACTGGGACCAAATGACGGTTCAACCG
>JBPCWJ010000275.1:0-4460 GCA_051009635.1 Rhizobiaceae bacterium | reverse complement strand
GGCCTGCTCGGCTTTACGCACGGAAACGCCCAGTCTTTCCAGTTGTTGTGCCGCAGATGCTGAGGGTTTGAGCGAAACCGTATATGTTGTGGCACTTTCCACATCGAATTCGGGTAGTTCAAGCGTGTAAATCCTGCTTTCCAAATCCGGATTTTCTTGCCTCTGTTGCAGAAGTTCAAACTCGCCCGCGAGGATTTCCCGTCCATTTATTTCCAGCCTTAGCGAGTATTGTACATTCTCTCCAAGCTGTTGATTTTTATCAATATATTCTGCCGTAAACGCAAGTATGACCGGATTATCAGAAGGCGAAAGTTCAATGGTTGTGGAGCGCCATAAAAGTTCCGGTTCGTCGATTTTCGGGCTGAATATCGTTCCGCGTACGCTTGAACGATCAGAATCCTGCGAAGTTGCCAGTGGCCATATAATGGCGGCACCGAAACCGCCAAGAATCAGGATCAATGCGATTAATCTAAGCATTGCTCAACATCACGCTTTCTTTTCCCATTTTCCACTTGCGCTTTGCTGCCAATAATTAACATCGTGGCCTGCGTCTTTTTCAATTTTCCATCGCTCGCGGGCGGCGTCCAGCGCGGTGTTGTCATGGCCGTCGAAAATATAGACCCCGCGCGTATAGGGTTCGAGATCGGGCGGAATGGCCGCATCGACCATAAAGCGAATATTCGCCTCATTGGGATTATCGGTATCTGTTGTAAGCCAAACCGGTTGAGCTTGTTCGTTGCCGTCTCTCAAGCAAGAGTGAGGCAGAAAACTTTCATCCCGATAGGTCCATAAATGGCTATCGATGACAGCCATGCGCTCCTCGGTTCCAAACTGAACAACGGTGCGCCAGTCCCTATCGATACATCTTTCAAGCAGGCCCGGCAGGACCTGCTCAAGCGTACGCTCAGTCAGATGATAGAAAAGGACTTCCGTCACCGGACCGCTCTTCAATTTTCGTAATGATCGGCAACCAGCCTGTCGAGAAGCCTGACACCAAAACCGGAAGCCCAGGACTGGTTGTATTCATTCTTGGGTGAGCCCATTGCGGTACCGGCGATATCGAGATGCGCCCATGGTAAGTCATTGACAAATCTCTGTAAAAACTGCCCTGCAGTGATGGAACCTGCCCAGCGGCCGCCGATATTTTTCATGTCGGCATTCTTGGAATCGATCATCTTGTCGTATTCCTTGCCAAGCGGCATTCTCCAAACTTTTTCTCCAGTCGCCCTACCCGCATCTGTCAATTTGTCACTTAACTCATCATTGTTTGAAAACAGTCCGGCATGATGATTTCCAAGCGAAACGATGATCGCGCCGGTCAAGGTTGCCAGATTGATCATGAATTGCGGCTTGAACCGATCCTGGCAATACCACAGCGCATCGGCGAGAATCAGACGGCCCTCGGCATCCGTGTTGAGAATTTCGACGGTCTGACCGGACATGGAGGTAACAATGTCGCCGGGGCGCTGGGCGTTCCCGTCTGGCATGTTTTCCACCAGGGCAATAATGCCGATCACATTTGCCTTTGCCTTTCTGGCAGCGAGCGCATGCATCAGACCGGTAACAGCGGCCGCACCGCCCATGTCACCTTTCATGTCCTCCATGCCGCCGGCCGGTTTCATCGAGATGCCGCCAGTATCAAACACAACGCCTTTTCCGATGAATGCCACTGGTTGCTGCTTGGCCTTGCCGCCGTTCCATCTCATGATGACCATTCTTGGTGGCCGGGAGGAGCCTTGCGCAACACCCAAAAGTGTAGCCATCTTCAGCTTCTTCATCGCTTTTTCATCAAGGATTTCAATATCTACGCCGAGTTTTGATAACGCTTCGGCCTGTTTGGCAAACTCGACCGGTCCAAGTTCATTAGCCGGTTCGTTGACAAGGTCCCTCGCGGTAATAACCCCATCAGAAATGGCTTCCATGATCTTCCAGCATTTACGTGACTTTGCAGGGTCCTCGACGCTCAGAACAATTTTCGATGCCTTGGACGGTTTGTCTTTTGCCTTGGTTTTGTACTTGTCAAAATCATAGGCCCGAAGCTGCGCGCCTGCAGCAATCGTGGCATTTGCATCTGCCGAAAGTTGTCCGTCAGCCGTCTCGCAAACAATTGTCAGCAGTTCAGCCTTGGCAGCCGCGGCACGTAATTTCCCGCCTATACGGAGATATTCGACCTCTCCACATTCAGCAATTTCACCACACCCAATTACGATGAATCGGTCATGGCCGGATTCAGGGGCCAGCAATTCAACGGTCGAGCACAATTTACCCTCGAATTCCGCAAGCTGCATTGCGCGCTTCAATCTCCCGCCGGAATCCATCGATTTTGCCATATCGCCCAATTCGCCACCCTTCGTAACGATAAAGGCGACAACACCTTTTTTGGGTTGGTCTAACTTTGTGAAACTGAATACTGGCGGTTTGGACATTTATGTTCCTCTAGGATCAGACTGAAATAGGGTAGAATCAATCTGGAACAACCCGGAATCAGGTGCCCCGGAGTTGCCAAATTAGGGTTTGAGAAGTAGTAAATCCTTACTTTGTTTCGGGCTGATTGTCTCCCCTTAACCGACTAGAGTCATAACGCCCGCCGTTGCTTGTTGGCAACAGTCGAAAAAAAATGGCGTAAATGCCTGTTAACCTTGTTCTTTCGCCCCTTTTTAGCCATTTCATCGGATGATGCTTAATGGGATGATAACCATCAAGGTGCGGGAACAGAAAAACGATTCTTTTTCGCGCTGAAAATTGAGGCTGACCGGTCAAGGTACCAGACCGGCCAAATCTCGAAACAGAAACCGGAATCAGAGGGACGGCCAGGCACATCGCATGAAGCTGATTGAGCGCTACATTTTCCAGCGTGCAGGGATAGCTGTTCTTGTAACGCTGTCTTCGCTCGTTGGAGTGGTCTGGATCATTCAGGCGTTGAAGGAACTGGACGTCTTTACGACCAAAGGCCAGACCGTGGTTGCTTACCTGGCGCTTACCACACTGGCAATTCCGATGCTGATTCTGGCGGTTATCCCCATCGCCCTGCTTCTGGCCACCATCTATGCCGTCAATTCGCTGAACGCCAATTCGGAACTGGTGGTCATCAATGCCAGCGGCGCTTCGTCCTGGGTTCTGGTAAAACCACTTCTGGTGCTGGCCTTGATGTGCAGCCTGTTCACCGGAATGGTAGGTCACTTCGTCTCGCCATGGAGTCTGCTGACGCTCAAAGTCCTGGCCACGGAAATGCGGGCAGACCTCGTGCAGGTGATCATCCGGGAAGGAACCTTCAACAAGATCGAAAACGGGCTGGTCTTTCACATTGCCAAACGTGAGGCGGGTGGCGTGCTGAGAGGGATACTTATCTCGGATGAACGCGACAAGGAAAAATCCATCGTGTTCACCGCTGATACCGGCTTCGTAAAGCGGCAAAATGATGGAGCCGTCCTGCTGCTTCGTGACGGTGAAATCCAGCAACGTGATGCCGAAAGCAACAGCGTCACGGTAATCAACTACAACTCCTACGTCTTCGATCTATCCACTTTGGCGTCAAAGGTCGGCATCGGAAAAATCAGGCCGAAAGAACGAACGACCCCCGACCTGCTCGACCCCGATCCGGAGGACCCCTATTTCCAGAAGCGGCCAGGTCTTTACCGATCACAGATTCACGAGCGATTTTCCGAAATGCTCTGGCCGTTCACCTATGTGCTCGTAATGTTGGCATTTGCCGGGCAGGCTCGATCTACAAGGCAAAGTCATGGTTCGGCAATTGGCGCGGCCATGCTGGTGGTCACCATTTTGCGCGGCGTCGGTTTTTCGGCAATTGCAGCCACCAAGGGGGATGCTTCAGCTGTTTGGCTGGTCTACGCCTTGCCATTAAGTGGAATTGTTATGGGAGGCTGGTTCCTGATAACTGGACGGCCCGTCGAGTTGCCTCCATCAGCACAAATGAAGGTGGATTCGGCAAATATGGCCATTGCCAAAAGATTTGAAGCGATTACGGACCGGATGTCGAAATCGCGCAGGCGTACGGCAGGAGCGCAGGCATGATTGGCCGTACGCTCAGCCTCTATATCGCGTCCAAATATGCCAAGACGGTCCTGGCAATGCTGGTTTCATTACTGGTCCTGATCGTGCTGGTCGATTTTGTTGAGCAACTCAGAAAAGCAGCAGAGCGGCCGGAAATTCCCGTTTTGGGCCTGTTTCAGATTTCCATGTTCAAAGCACCAGCTTTTGTCGAAAAGGCATTTCCCTTCGGATGCCTGTTCGCTGCGATGATTACGCTGACCCAGTTGAACAACAAGCTTGAGCTTGTCGTTGCCAGGGCGGCAGGTGTCTCGGCCTGGCAATTCATCATGCCGGTTTCGGTCGTGGCCGCTTTGATCGGTCTGTTTGCCGCCTTTATCTACAATCCTATTTCGGTTGTGGCATTCGAACGCAGTACGGATATCGAGGTGCAGCTGTTCGACAGTAAGGAT
>JBPCWJ010000274.1:0-4189 GCA_051009635.1 Rhizobiaceae bacterium | reverse complement strand
GTCCTTGCCTATATGGGCCAGGATGTGGTTTCCAGTTTTGGCTGGTTGACAGCCGGTGAGATGATGGACGGACTCGGCCTGGCCGAGACGACGCCCGGCCCACTTATCCTGGTGACAGAATTTGTGGGTTTTCTTGCTGCCTACCGCGAAGGCGGTTTGCCTTTGGGGATCGCTGGAGCATTCGTCACGCTTTGGGTAACATTCGTACCCTGCTTCCTGTGGATATTTGCTGGTGCGCCCTACATTGACTGGATTTGCAATCAGCCGCGCCTCAATGGAGCACTATCTGCAATAACAGCAGCAGTGGTCGGCGTTATTCTCAACTTGTCTATCTGGTTCGCGCTGCACGTAATTTTTGAAGAGATAACATTGCAGAAAATCGGGCCATTGAAAGTCATGCAACCGGATTTTGCTACACTGGATTGGCGCGTCTTGTTTTTGTCCGCGCTTTGCGCAGCGTTATTGCTCAAACTACATTGGTCGGTGGGACGTGTATTGGTGGTTTCGGCCGCTGCCGGTTGGCTGCTGTCGGCATTGGTATAGTAGTCCGCTGCATCGTCACCCCGATAAGCTGACAGTCGGGCCGTTTCACCGGCATTTATGGTTAACGAATGCTTAATATTCGAGCGGTAGGCTTTCTTCCGAACCCCAATAATTTCGACTATTCGGCATGCGCGCAAACTTCAAACGGCTTTTATTGGCAACAGCAACAACACTTTCGGGACCCATCTCCGCGGATGCCGCTGATGCAATAATTGGTTCGGTGGAGCCGGAACCGGATGCCTATGTCAGAATATGTGATGTTTATGGTGCGGGCTGGTGGTACCTTCCAGGAACGGAAACCTGCATCCGGCTAAACGGCGATTTGCGGGTACAGTATGAAACATTGAAATACCATGACTCCATACAGGGTGAAGACAAATCTTCTGCCCATGACGCTGATTATCGGGCCAGATTGAATATCCGTCTGAACAATGAAACAGAACTTGGCACACTGGCATCCAGATTTCGGTTTACATCCGCTGCCAGCGCCGGAACCGGAACAAGACCTGGCGAGGGACATTATGATCTAGTGTCATCCCGTCTCAATAACCTCGATGCTCCAACCAGGGTCGATTGGGCAGTAATCAGCATTGCAGGACTGCGGACCGGCTATTCGGACAATTACTGGAATACAGCCGGAAATGGAGGGTTCTATCAGGCACGCTATGATGGCCCTTACGGGGATATCGAAGGGTTGTATGTCGATTACACTTTCTCTGCCAATGGCTGGAATGCAACCATTGGAGCTGAATCAGGCGAAGTTTCGGGTGAACCTGGCAACCCAGACCTGTATGGAGGTATTACATATTCCAACAATGGGCTGTATCTGGCCGGAATTGTCTACAGGGACAGTTCTGCCGACGCCTATGCCTGGAAGGCCCGGTTTGACTATGACATCAGTTCAATCGCAGACGGGTTGGCGGTTGGTGGATGGTACATGTCGGACGACGGCAGGACCGACTATGTAAAGGGTCATGCCTGGGGCGTCACCGCCAAAATCGAGCTGACCGAGAAGATTCTATTATTTGGCGGCATAGGTGGCTTTGAAGATAACTATTTCGATAAAGCGGGTGTATGCGGTACCAATGGAAACACAGCCTGTGGGTTGAACACGGGTTATGATACCTGGACCCTGGGCGTGGCATTCAAGATCACAAACAATATTTTCATTCAACCTGAATATCAGGTCGTTACCTATGACGATGAAAATTTAACACAAAGAAACTTTGGGCAATTTAACCTGCGAATAGAAACTACTTTCTAGGCGCGGGACCGATCAAATCCGACGAGTGTTTGAAGCAAATACTAAACCCGCCTCGGTCATTTGTATTCCATGATTCCATAATATAATATCAATATTCATTAATATTATGGAGATTTATGCAATGGTTTTCTTCAGGAAACTTCCATTATATTTTATAATTCTAATATTAATTTCAAACCCTGAAATCCTACATGCCGCAGACAATGGTGAATCATTCTGGAATGACCCGGAAGAAAAGATAACCGCCGCAGAACTTAGATCCGCGATCCAGGCTGATTGTCCGGTTGTCGCCGACAATATGGAATCCGCCTTGCCCGGTGAGAACTGGAATCCAAAATTCATCAAGCCTGCCGAGCGTTTTGCGATTCAAACGGAGAATGCTACGGAAGGAAACAGCGCCTTGTCCGTGGAATTGCAGAAACAGGACGAGCCCAATAGTTCGGGCAAATACAAGCACGAATTGAGGATTGCCAACTCAAAGCGGTGCCTGTTCGGGCAGGAAGTCTGGTATTCATTTTCCTTTTTTGTTGACGGCGAATTTCCTGAAATCGGGTCAACCCGCTGGGTTATCGGTCAATGGAAGGAGGAGTCGGGGGCCAGTCCGTTTCTTGCCCAACGCTTTGACAATGGCGTGTTTCACTAACGGTTGAAAGCAATGATGACCGCGAGCTTATTGCAGCAGCACCCGGTGATTTTGACAAGCAGTTCAGATTTTTCACCCAACAGTTTCAGGATGATGCACTTGCAGGAAAGAGTGGTCTCGAAGGGCTGGAAATTGCCAGGCTTGCCAGTGATTACGGCCCCACAGCAATTGATGTTGATGCGCTTAAGCAGGCAATTCGTGAGCAGGATATCGAAGAATTTCCATTCATTGCTCACCCGGAGGATTACGGCAAAATTGAAGGGCTGATTATCAACCCTTCCGACAATCCTGTATTGCCGAATCCCACCGATGGATGGGTGCATATGCGTTATCAGGTCAAGGGTGATCGCGCGGGTAACGGCATCATTCGCGTCTGGGCAAATGATCGATTGATTGTAGAAGTATTTGGCAAGATCGGTAATGATGTCTTCCATGGACCGACACAATATTTCAAATTTGGCCATTACCGCGATACAGGCGACGAATTTGAGTGGTCAAAAATCTACTTCGATAAGTTCAGGAGAGGACAGACAAGATCCAATGTGGATTAGAATATATATGCCAAGCTTCGGATGGACGTGGATTAGTTAGCTTTTTAATCGACGGGCTTTTAATCTATCTGTTTTGAGATTCCAGGTTCCTTATTGCACCGCGAAGTTTGGAGAAATCCATTTCATCGCCGATATTTTCCGAGAACCAATCTTCATGTGCACCAAATATGGTTAGCGGAAAGCGTTCAATTCCCAACGCTTTCGCAAATGCCAGACGGTGCCTTCCATTTTCGCCTTTCATGAGTTCGCCGTTCCGGGACAGATAACATTTGCATAAATCTCCGGCAATGTTCGGATCATACCCGGAACTGCCCATACTATCGCGGATTGGAGCCAGATAGTTTTCAAAAAAGGACTCTACTTCGCCTTTGGAAGCAAAAATCATATTCTTGTACCTGGCTGTCCCATTGTCACTAAAGTCAGAAAGCAAATTTCCATACCAGATTGATTTTTTATAGTCGTCTGAATTGGCGACATAATCGCTTACAATCCTGAACTTGTCTGAATCCGCAAATTTCTCGCGAATGACAAAATCTTCATCGGAAATGATGAACCTGTTGCGATAGAACATGTTACGGTTTTTCGATGTTTTGGTTATTAGACCGAAATAGTCGAGCAATACACCGACATTCTTCGGTCTGCGGGATCTGATATTGGCGACATCCCAGACAATCTTATCCGGATTGACCCAGATTGTCGCGCCGGCACCAAGTTTGCGCGCCACTTGATTGGCGCTAAAGGAAAGTTTGTCGCGCATGTTTATCGGTTGTCGCTAGGTGCTAATTGGCTCAGGTGTGGATTCGGTTTGGAGTTTGTATGGCATTTGGTAATTTCAAAACAAGGGACTGAAAGCTATTTGCCATTAAGGTGAAGCAGTTCCTCTATCAGCAATCTCCCCTCACTATCCTGCAATTTTTGCTTCCTGTTCAATTTGCCATTGGTTCGTGCGATCGTTCTGTTAAGAAAGGATTCCAGGCCAAATGCGATCAGGATATTGCTTGAAACACCGTTGGTAACCTGCTGCACGTAGCTATCAACAAGTCTCAAAATCTTTTCTCTCAGTTTCTGGTGATTCAAATAAAGGCGGCTGCAGTCCAATGAGATTGGTGCATAATCCGCATTCTCCCAATCAGTCAGAAATACATTTCCCTTGCGATCCTTGAGGATGTTGGATTTGGTCATGTCTCC
>JBPCWJ010000273.1:0-9201 GCA_051009635.1 Rhizobiaceae bacterium | reverse complement strand
TCGAAGCACGGTACTCATGGCCTTTGCACTGCGCCAGCTTGGCGCGACCATAGGGAAGGGTAGCCACTGCGCCCATGATATAGAGTTTCAGGGCCCTCTTGATCTGTTATCGGCCGACGATTTTGTAACAATACAATCGGCAGCCTATGTGCAGATGACCCGGTGGATTGATTCCAGCTTGCATGTTGGTCAAATTCAACTGGGGAGCAATTGTAAGATCGGCATGCGCGCGGGCATTGCAAGTAATGTACAAATCGGTAGCGGTACCTGGATTACGCCATTTACCTATATCGACGCCGACACCGGCCCCAACGAGATGTGGGAGGGAACTCCTGCAAGATTGGCTGGTGACTATAAAGCGATTACGCGGCCCGCGAATTCTCTGGGTCCAAGGCAACCTGTGTGGAAATCGGAAGCAGCCAATATAGCGCTCCAACTGTTGATGGAGTGCCTGTTGCTGGTGTTGCCGACCTCCGTGATTGCCTGGGGAACGGCATATCTGCTTCCACGCAGGGAGTTTGATGACAAAAGTCAATTTCTCGGCTCGGGACCATTGCTGGATACCGTATGGCAGTTGGGTATTTATACCTTCGTTACAACCTGGCTAACTCTGGTAGTGATCGCAGTCCTTACCTGTCTGTTCATTCGCTTTACGGCTGCAACGCCTGGAATCTATGCTACCGGCGGTTTGAGGGGTTCACTGCATCTGTACCGGGTTAGAAAAATGAACCAGGTCCAGAAATTATGGACATGGACCATTTTCGGTCAGTATCTGCGCTCGCTCGCCGGAATGCGTTTTGAAGAATCGGGTGCCTCCGAATGTGACTTTATGCGGAACCTTGTTCCGGAATTGAGTTCTTCCGATACGCTGGTGTTTTGGTCCCATGGATGTTTGACCAATATGCTGGATCAGTGTGGTGACCATATAATCATGCGTCAGCTCGATATGCCGGTAAATTTCTTCGCCGGTAATAATTGTGTGGCCGAGTCAGGCCATCTGCGATCAAACCTTCTACTTGGCGTATCCACTCCGGGTAGTGACATCAACTTTCGCCGCGACATGCAGACAATTGACGAGACGCCACTTACGGTCGCGGGTAACCCCCCAGTTCGCTTTGCCAGCACAGTTCCCGACGCCAACATTAATTCGCAAAGGCGGCCGTCATTTCTGCTTTTCCTGGCACGAATAGTGTTGAACGATATTGTCAGCATTGGTTTACTACGCAGCGCCGGAATACTGATCTATGCCGTATTGTATATCGTCCTGCTTAGATTTGACGTTCAGGTTCTGGCAAGGGCATTTCTGGCGCTTGTGCTCACAGAAATTGTTCTCGTGATCTCTTGCGCAGTCATCAAGAAACTTGTTGTCGGAGGCCAGTGGGGTTCAGCCCATTCGGCACCATTTTGGTCCTTGCGCCATTTCACCTATTTCTTTGCGCAGGATTGTTTCTTCAATTGGTGCAGGGCCCCTATGACAATGTTTGCAGGTACACTCATTCCCAATACGATCCTGCGAATGATGGGGTGCCGCGTCGGAAGGAGAACCATTATTGTTGACCCGCTCCAGGCAGCTGACTGGAATGCAGTGGATTTTGGCAGTGATTGCGTCATTGCCGGCTTGCTTCAATTGCACAGCTTCGAGGGCATGGAACTCAAGATCAAACTGACAGAAATCCAACCCGGATGTTCCTTGAATTTCGGAACGACTGTTATGGGAGGTGCGGTCATCGGCAAGGATGTGACAGTACTACCGCTGACCCTCATCACCAAGGAAATGGAACTTCCATTCGGAACATATTGGGGCAGCCCTGCCGAACCGGCACCTGTTTTGAGTACGTCAGAAGATAAAAGGTAAATGATGTTGGCCAGGATGAACTGCGAATTGATCCGATCCCTTTTTGACAGTCATGCAGTTGTCCGCAGGTTTGAAATATCCGGGCACGAGGTCTGGACAGCCTATATGCCCTTCAGCAAGGACAGACAAATTATTGATCTGTGTGGCGAAGTGCTGTCACAAGCCGAATTGGAAAGGGTTGGCAGTATTACCCAGCCTGAAGAACGATCAAGGTTCATGCATCGGCGCGCATTCCAGCGATATTGTGCAGCCGTGGCACGGGCAAGTGACGAACCCTTGTCAAGGCTGGGATTTGCCAGATCAGGAAACGGACAACCGTTGCTGGTCGATGAAACCGGAACAAGTTTCAGTTTTTCGTCCTGCCGAACAGGTATGACAGGTGCCTGGTCAAGCGCCGGAATGATCGGCATTGATATCGAGGACCGGGACGAGATTTATCAACCTGTCCGTCTCGCGAGGAAATTTTTCTCGGCCAGCGAAGCCCGGTTGATCCAGAAAGCTGATGTCAGCGAACGCAGGTCAATTTTCCTTAAACTCTGGGTTTTAAAGGAGGCGGCATTGAAATCCATCGGGAAGGGAATGCCTTTTGGCATGGACAGGTTCCAGTTCAGCTTGATGCCTGGCTTGAGAATGACAGCCGCGCCGGAGGAATATGGGGGGGCTTCGCGATTTTTCGCAGACTTTCCCGACCTTGGTCCAGGTTTTACCAGTCTTGTGCTTCATAGACGTGGCTAATTTACCGACGACTGGCCAGTGTAAATCGTTTTCATATGATGATCTTGATACCGGTTAGTATTTCAGTAATACTCGATATGCCGGAAAGAACTGGTTGTTGGGGAAGACAAGTAATTTCAGTTGGCAAATCCAGGCGTTGACAAAGGTTCTTCGCTAAGCAAAAACAAGGGAGGATAAAATGAGATTCCTACTGCAACTGGCAGTTTTTTCCATGCTGACCGTATTGGTGGCATCTGCAGCAAATGCAGCAACAGCGGTTCAAATTTTCAGGTGTTCTGAAGAAGATGGCGCAAGCGAGGAAGCAATTGAAGAGCTCGCTTCAAAATGGCTGGCTGCCGCCAAGACCATGCCGGGTGGAGAAGATTTCCAGGCATTCGTCTATTATCCTTTGTCAGCGAATCTAGCTGAAGGTGATCTCCTGTTCATGATTGTGGCCCCCTCGGCTGCCAAATGGGGTGAGTTCTGGGATAGCTACAAGGATTCCGCAGCAGAGTTGGTGGACGCCGATACCGCAGGCATCGTCAGTTGCCCCGACAGCAATCTGTTTGAGGGCGTAAAGGTCGAATAGCGATTTGCTAACCGACGGGAAACACCAATCACGGCCACAAAGGAATTTGTGGCCGTTTTTGTTGTTGATCTACTGAAAAGGCGGTCAACCTACGCTTTGGCAACAAGGGGCTGCGGTGTCCAGTAGGTCAGCGACCGCCAGACCCATTCCATCGGTCCATGGCGGAACCGTTTCAGCCAGAAAACACTAAAGACAATCTGGATGAAGGATGCTGCCAGAATGATTACAACGATGGTTACGAGATCAACCTGATTGAACAATGCCAATCCAAATCCGTAAAACACAAACGCGCCAATCACTGATTGAAGCAGATAGTTTGACAGGGCCATTCTCCCGGCCGCGGCCAGCCACTTTCCAATTCGGCCTGACTCGTTCGATCCAAAGATACATATGAACAGAGCCAGGTAACCCAGGGCAAAAGGCAGGCGGCCAAGGTCAAAGAATATGAGATAAAATTCTGCGCTTGCCGGGTCGAGCCCCGGCTGGCTCAAGTTGAAGTTTATCCATCCATGAATTGCCAGCCCGATGGCCATTCCCGACAGGGCAATTAGCCTCATTGTTGCCGGGGATACCGAATTTCCAAAGAAACCAATTCTGTACAGGTAGATACCCAGCAACATGTAGAGCATCATGTCCCAAATATCATCCTGCAGGAATATTACAGTAAATTCCTCAAACACCCTTTCTGCATTGAACTCGAAAATGCCAAAATAGCCCCCTTGCTTGATCGATGTTTCTTCAAGAATTGATTCCTCATCGGGCTCGGTTTCATCCAGCAAATCCAGCCATTTGTCTTCCAGTTCTTCATCAGATGTGGACATGGTCCGCGTCTCGGATTGGCTGGCCTCATATCCTTGTTTAAGGTCTGCCATTTCCAGATATCGAAGCGTTGGCTGTAATATGAGAACCATCAGGCAGATGAACATGCCTGCAAGCAGAATCGAAAAATGTGCACGCCTGAAAGCAAATAACAGTGCTCCCAGCAATGCATATTTGAACAATACTTCTCCCCACCAAAGCAGAAGATAGGCGTGCAACAATCCGATGACCGCCAGCCAGAATAATCGCCTGAAATAGATTTTTGCAGGATTGATACCCTGCCTTTCCCGCATTGCCTTTTCGATGATAAGCACTGAACTTACCCCGAACAGGAGGGCAAATAGCCCCCGCATTTTCCCGTAGAACAAGGTTTCCAGCAGAATGGAGGTCCAGTAATTCAAGCCGCCGGTTTCATAGTGAATGTCAATCCTGAAGGCCAGTTCCTCGGGAAAACCCATTTCCTGAATATTGATTGTGAATATTCCCAGAACCGCAATTCCCCTGATGATTCCAGTATCTCAATTCGATATGGATGGACGGTCGTAGGAGATTGAAAACCCTGCATGTGATTACCGCGCCGCGAGTTTTTTCAATGCGAGTTCAACCAGCGAATCCCTGCCTGATGCCAGGTCTGCAACGGTGTTTGGATGTAGAAAATCCACCGGTACACCAACGCCCTCATAGCAGACCATATCGGCTGAATAATATATCTGATAGGACAACCGATATTCCCAACCATTTGGCATTGTCTTTTCAAGTTGATAGGAGAAAATCCCATTGGTTCGATCACCCATAATGGTGACATTTTGAAGCTCGCGCAGCGCTAGCGCAAATACTTCCGCGCCGCTGAAAACGGTGTCGCAGGTCAACAGGATTATGGGCGCGGAGATAGCGGATCGGCCTTTCGGTTCAATCCTCCAGCTCTTCAGTTTCGAGTAACCTTGCCTGTGACCCTTCCTTGTTTTTCGGTGAAATGCCACACGACCTTCGGCACTTATTCGATTGATTGTTTCCAGCAAGATGTCATCGTCTCCGCCGGGATTGTCGCGAATATCGATGATCACTCCCGCCAGATCATTGAATTTTTCAAGGACGTACTTGAGCGCCCTTGCGAGCACGCGCTTGTCGATATCTTCAAACTCAAGGAACCGGATGTAGCCAAGTGTTTTTGACCGGCAAAATTTCAGCATCCAGGCATCAGTATTCCTGAGCTTGCCAAATCCATTGGCTGCAAGGGTTTGCTCCGTGACCGCAAATAGCTGCCTTACCTGGTCCTTTGAAAACTCTGTATAAAATTTGGGTATTGGCTCCGGAGTAAATTTTCTTCGCTTCTTTTCTCCAGCCAGCTTGGCCCTTAATTCGACATGTCCGTCATCAAGGGGGTCCAGCATTTCACAAAGCACTTTGAAGAGATCTTCATCGCTTGTCGTGTCTGTGATCAACGGACGATATTTTTGGTACTGCGCCTCCCAATCGACTTCCCGTAATTCGAAGAATGGATATCTATTATGGAAAGTCTTCCACAAATGTTCGAAATTCCTTCCTGGGTGCCGATCAGTTTTCGCCATATCGCATTTGATCACTCTACCGGCCAGATTGGAAGCTCACGACAAAATCGGCAGTTCGGGTCCAATGCGCGGCGACAGATAACGTGGCGCATCCTCGGTTACGACAATATTCTCCTCATGCACAATCATATGGTCACCCTGCACGATAAAAGGTTCCAGGGTGAGAACCATTCCGGGCTCCAGAATGGTATGATCATCAGCCATCAGCGATGGCCATTCCGTAAGCGACATTCCCAACCCATGGCCTAGTCTTCCTGCATTTTTTTCAACCGCATTCGGGCTCACAATCCTGTCCATTACATGGAAGAGATCTGAGGCTGTGGCACCGGGACGCGCAATCTCGAAAGAGGCATCTGCAGCCTCAATCAGCCGTGCATGGGTAGCTTCAAGTTCCGGCTTTGCCTTCCCGATCGACCAGTTGCGGCAATAATCACAGAAGTAACCGTCATGGACGAGACCTGTATCGAGCATCAGAATATCGCCTTTGGAAAGCAATTCTTCTCCAGCAGGAGAGATTGCATCGCGATAGCCCACGGGTCCGGCACCTCCTGCCAGATAAGGCACCCAATCGGCACCTTCCTCCAGGCAGAGAATTTGAAAACTCCTGAATATCTGCTTCATCGAAATCTCTGGCTGAATGATCTCTGCAATACGCGAGAAAGCGCGGCCCGCTATGGCACAGGCCATTTCGATCTTGTCGATTTCGGATTGGGACTTGATCATTCTCAAGGAACGAATGATCCCATTATCCCCGGTCAAAACCCGATCCCCAATCCTGGTGCGAACCCTTTCGAGATCTGCCCGTGGCATCCTGACATGGGTTTCATGACCATCAGGCAACCCAATTCTGGCATTGGCGGATGTCAGTTCACACAGCGTATCAGCGAGCAGGCTGACTCCGTCATCTTCAGGGTCGGGGGAATCCCAGGTTCTTATGTCGCTGATCCATGTCTCGGACATTTGACCTGCGCCGATGGATGGAACTACCGCCACTGGTTGCCCGGTAGCCGGAACAATCAGAAACCATGGCCTGGTCGGGCTTTCCCAAAATCGTGTGAGAAATCCGGAGAAATAACGGAATTCGGCTTCTGTTGTTACCAGCAGCGCTTCGAGACCGTTATCCGAGAGGAGCTTTTGGGCCCGATTAGTTCGCGCCAGATATTCTGATTGGTCAAATCCACCGACTATCCCAATGGGTTTCACCTTAATCACGCTTTCCAAACCGGCGCGCCAGTTCGGCTATGTGGGCGGGACCAACCTCGCAGCATCCGCCGACGATTTCAGCGCCCAAATCTATCCAATGCCCTGCATGATCAGCATAGGCATCCGGCGTAAGGTCGGTCCGCGAAGACAGGCTTGCGACTGTGCTACCTTTCTGCAGAAATTCGGTACTGATTTCAGTAAAGCCGTTGGCATAGGCACCTATCTGAATGCCGGTCCCGGCAATTGATCCAAGGCCCTGTGAAATCGCCTCTGGAACGGAACAATTCAATATCAGCGCTTGTGGAGGATGCTCTTCAATCAGGCCGAAAATCCCTTGCAATTGTTCTCCTGACCTTAGGCAAGTGCCATTATGGTCATCAACGGTAAGCCCGAGCCAGACCGGTTTTCCGTTGCCCAGCGCGCCTGAAAGCGCGCCGTTTGCCTGTTCGAGTGAAGCAATTGTCTCAATCAGGAATACATCAACATAATCGAATTGGACCCGGCAGATTTCATCATATAATTCAGCCGCCCGTTCGGCAGAGGGTGCCCCGTCATGGCTATAGGACCAGCCGAGTGGTCCAAGCGACCCCGCAACAATACCGGAACCATGGGCATCCCGTGATCTGCATGCGATCTCACATGCTGTTTTTTGGAGGTTTTCGAAAAGGTTGCCCAGACCTTCAGGTTCCAGCCGGTCGCGCTGGGTACTGTAGCTGTTGACGGTCGCTACTTCAGCGCCGGCAGCAAAATAGTCATCATGAATCTGGCGAACCAGCTCCGGTCGATCCATCATGATTTGTGTAGCCCAAAGGCCGGTTGGTTTTGCGCCGCTACGGCTCACCAATTCCTGGCCCATCCCCCCGTCCAAGATCGTTACAGACACTGTTATTCCTCAATTATACAAGCACGCATGGGAGCCTATCGCCGAATTTTACATTGGCAAGAAAAATTGTGTTGTGGAATGTAGGACAATAGTTCGGGGCAGCAAGGGGTATGCAAATTATCGAATACCCTGCCGATACTGGTTTGGGGTCTTGCCGCTCCAGTTCTTTAAGGCTCGTGAAAAACTGGAGACTTCCGCATAGCCTGTCTCAGCAGCAATTTCCGTTATTCTGCTTTCTTTATTTTCCAGCAAGCGGCAGGATTTTTCAAACCTGGCCAGATTACGAATTTCCCTGAATGAGGTGCCCTTTTCTGCCAGCTCACGCCGCATGACATGGGGTTTCATGCCACAAATATCGGCAATATTTTCAATCTTCAGATCAGGATCAGAAAGTTGTTTTTCGATCTCACACTTCACAATCTCGACCGACAGCATTCCTTGACCTGTCAAACCGAATGGCGTCGGTTGTGAGACTCCGGCTAGCTTAAAATGACTGATTTCATAATCCAGCCATTGTGCAGGAAATGATAATGTAAATGCCTTCTTGCCGGTAAGCAGGCATCCATTTGGAAACTGGTTTGGTGGAATGGATGAAATATCCTGGCAAGATATTGTGACCTTCATCGCCTCGTATTTTGGCCCAACCAGTAATTTGAGCAGATTGGCAAGGGTAACAGCAGCCATGCCATCGATCTGGCTGGGATATCTGACCGGTTCGAAAGTTCTCTGTGCTTCGAGACTTGCCACACTTCCATCAGAGTGCAGGCTGTAGATGATGGCCGTGGTTTCAACCCTGATTTGGCTGATAATTTGGTGCAAACATCCGGCAACAGAATGAGACGATTTGATAGCATCGACAAATAAAGGCCATTTCCCCAGATCCATTTCCTCAAAGGCGTGAACCGCAAAATACCGATCATTTGCAACTTGCGCTGCGCGTTCGGCGAAATCATAGATCATCTGGGCGGGGACGTATATTTCGGGGTTGGACACGGATTCAGAAGACCAGCCAAATTCTGCCAATAGCGTGCCAGCATCCCCAACCCGGCGTTCCAACTCGCTAATCAGAGGCGCAATGTGGACAATTCTTGTTAGCGGTAGACGTTCGGGGCTCATGGTGCATCTACAATAACGTACTGTGCATGGCTGGAAATAGCGCAAATTGCACGTTTTTGATATTTTTAAATAATTTCTGTCCGGAATGTTCAAAAATGACAATACTTAATCTTGTAACGCTATAGACTACCCGAACTAACCGGGCTTGCATTCGGAATCTGGAGGAAAATATGCTGCGAATTTTCGTGAGTATTGCGGCGCTGCTTTGCGCGTATGTTGCTGTTGCCATCGCACAGGATGAAAAGAAACCAATACAAATCCTGTTTACAAATGCCAATGTCTTTGACGGGTTCAGCCCTGATCTGATCAAGGGTGCAAATGTTCTGGTTGAGGACAATATCATAACCCAGGTCTCAACCGACGCGATTGACGCGCCAGACGCGTTTGTTGTCGACGTGGGCGGCAGGGTCATGACACCCGGCCTTATTGATATGCATACCCATTCGATGTTCAT
>JBPCWJ010000272.1:0-7638 GCA_051009635.1 Rhizobiaceae bacterium | reverse complement strand
GTTCTGGAACATGTAAAGACATTGGCCAAATCGGGGTTTGCAAGAAATATCAGGATCACCGAGGAATACGACCCCTCCTTGCCACCGGTTTATGGCAACCGGGATCAACTAATCCAGGTATTTTTGAATCTTGTAAAAAACGCCTCCGAAACACTGAGCGACCGAGCGGATGGCGAAATTCACCTGACAACCGCTTTCCGACCCGGCATACACCTGTCCGTTCCCGGATCGGCAGAACGCGTCTCTCTACCTCTGGAATTTTGCGTCCGGGACAACGGTCCAGGCGTATCAGAAGACATACGGCCCCATATGTTCGATCCATTCGTGACCTCCAAACCCAATGGATCGGGACTAGGCTTGGCATTGGTTGCAAAAATTGTCGGCGATCATGGTGGCGTCGTCGAATGTGAATCCGAACCACGAAAAACAATATTCAGGATTTTGCTGCCGGCATGGCGCGGCGAAACTGAAAAAGAATTGCAGGGTGAAAATGAATGAGCAAAGGGCTCGTACTTGTAGCTGATGATGATGCCGCAATTCGCACGGTCTTGAATCAGGCACTTTCGAGAGCAGGATATGAGGTTCGTGTGACGTCTAATATCGCCACACTTTGGCGTTGGGTTTCCTCAGGCGACGGTGACTTGGTGATAACCGATATCGTCATGCCGGATGGCAATGCTTTCGATTTGCTGCCTCGAATAAAACGAATTCGCCCTGACCTGCCCATCGTTGTCATGAGCGCACAGAATACCTTCATGACTGCAATCAAGGCATCGGAAAAAGGCGCCTATGAATATCTTCCCAAACCGTTCGACCTGCAGGAGTTGATTTCCATCTCTGGCAGGGCATTGTCTGAACCCAAGAGGGTTTCTGATACAAGCGAATTGGATGAAGATTCCGACCGTATGCCACTGGTTGGCCGCTCTCCTGCAATGCAGGAGATTTACCGCGTTTTGGCCAGATTGATGCAAACCGATTTGACCCTCATGATTACGGGCGAATCCGGCACGGGAAAAGAACTTGTTGCACGCGCATTGCATGACTATGGCAAAAGAAGTAACGGGCCATTTGTGGCAATCAACATGGCGGCCATTCCCAAGGACCTGATTGAGACAGAGCTGTTCGGTCATGAAAAAGGCGCATTTACGGGCGCTCAACAGCGCTCTTCCGGCAGGTTTGAACAGGCAGAGGGCGGAACGCTTTTCCTTGATGCAATTGGCGACATGCCAATGGATGCACAAACCAGGCTGCTACGCGTTCTCCAGCAAGGAGAGTACACAACTGTTGGCGGGCGTACTGCAATAAGGACCGATGTTCGGATAGTTGCCGCGACCAACAAGGATCTGAGAATCCTGATCAATCAGGGTCTTTTTCGCGAAGACCTGTACTATCGACTGAATGTCGTACCGCTACGGCTACCTCCGCTAAGAGAGCGTTCGGAAGACATTCCATATCTTGTGCAACATTTCCTCGCACAGGCAGAAAAAGACGGACTGGCCGCAAAACAAATTGATCAGGACGCAACCGAAATGTTGAGACGTTATCGGTGGCCGGGAAATGTTCGTGAACTTGAAAACCTGATCAGGCGGCTTACAGCACTTTATCCACAAGATACGATCACATCTGAAATTGTAGACAATGAGCTACGCGGCGCAGAGCCCTTTGCCGACGATGCAAACAATTCGATGGATGCTTCTCCAGTGGACATTTCGGTTGCCACAGAAAATTGGCTTGCGGGGTATTTCGCTGAATATGGTGACAGCATGCCACCACCGGGCCTTTATCACCGGATATTGCGTAAATTGGAGCAACCGCTCATCACCACTGCATTGGCGGCAACCCGCGGCAATCAAATCAAGGCTGCCGAATTGCTAGGCCTCAATCGCAACACGTTACGCAAAAAAATACGCGAGCTGGATATTCAGATTATCCGCACCATGCGTTGAATTTGAACCTCATCAAGTTGTTGTTGATTGAACAACTGTTTCATTTATGCCACATTCCAAATGCAATGTTGCAATGAAGACACAACGCAGCTTGCTATAAAATACCCGTTTCCAAATAGATCTGGAGCAGTGCCGGGCGATGAGCCTAACAGAATCGCAATTTGGTCCAGCCGGAGCTCCTGGCGGCTCAAGCAACAGGGAGCATGAAGAACCCGTTTCTTTGCAGGAGCGCGGGAATTTTTCACGTATGCTCGGCTTCGGGGCTGTTGTGGCACTGCTGATCACTGGAGCAGCTACATTTCTGGTCCTCATAGGATTAACCCCATTGGCACCCACCAATGAGGTCGTTGTTACCGCTCTTGCAATAAACAGCATCCTTGCACTGATCCTGGTAACGCTGATTGTCCGTGAAGTAGTCAAGCTGCTGAACGCAAGGCGAAAGGGTCGTGCTGCCTCGCGATTGCACATTCGTATTGTTGGCCTATTTGCCCTGGTGGCAGCCATTCCCGCAGTTCTTGTTGCTGTCGTCGCCAGTATCACACTCGATCTGGGGCTGGACCGTTGGTTCGAACAAAGAACACGCCAGATTGTTGGAAGCTCCATAGATATCGCCGGCGCCTATATGGACGAAAGCCGGCGGGTCCTTACAGGAAACACAATCTCGCTCGCATATGAACTTGACCGGTCTCTTCAAATCTACCGGCTGGATCCCAACGGGTTCGAAAATCTGATCACGATCCAGGCAAAGGGTAGGGGTTTTCTTGGAGCCGCACTGCTTCGCCGGGACGGTTCCGAAATTGTTTCAGCGGAAATTGATTCTGACGTAACTTTGCCCAGCGCAGTCGAAGAATTTTTTGTTGCCGCCGACACCGGCGATCCGGTCAGTATCCCGCCAGGTAAAACCAATTTCATTGGCTCAATGTTCAAGCTGCAGGAAATTCCAAACGCCTATTTGTATACAATTATGGCCTTGCGACCGGAGGTGACGCAGGCACTGCGACTCATGGAAGCCAATACGGCAGAATATCGAGGGCTGGAAAGTAACAGGCTCTCATTTCAATTGGCATTTGCCGTGCTTTATATTGGCGTGTGTCTGATTGTCCTTCTATCTGCAATCTGGATGGGCATCAGTGTCGCTGACAGGATTGTCTCTCCAATCAGACGTCTGATCACGGCGTCAGATGAGGTCAGCCGTGGTAATCTTGCTATACGAGTAAGTACCGAACATACCGAAGGTGACCTCAAAAATATGAGCGACACTTTCAACAACATGATTGGGGAATTGCGCAATCAACGCGATGAAATCCTTCAGGCGAAGGATGATATTGATCAACGTGCACGATTTACCGAAGCGGTTTTGTCGGGTGTAAGTGCTACTGTCATTGGTGTAGACAGCGAAGGTATTATTACGATTTTCAACAAAGCCGCCGAAATCATGCTTGATAGCTATGAAATCGTCGGCCACAAGGTTGGTGATCTCGTTCCCGAACTGGGTGATGTCTTTGAGAAGGCCCGCAAATCAGAAGATTTTGAGCATCTTGATCAAATCTCCATGTGGCGATCCGGTCAGGAGCGGGTGCTGAACGTTCAGGTTACACTTGAACGTGAAACTGAGATCGACACCGAGCATTCCTACGTAATTACCATTGACGATATTACCGATCTTGTATCAGCCCAGAGAAGTACTGCCTGGTCTGATGTTGCAAGGCGTATCGCCCATGAGATCAAAAATCCGCTTACGCCAATTCAATTGTCAGCGGAACGGATTCGCCGTAGATTCGGCAAATTTATCACCGAAGATCAAGATGTATTCGAGCAATGCACGAACACAATTATTCGCCAGGTAGGTGATATTGGGAGGATGGTTGACGAGTTTTCTTCTTTTGCACGAATGCCCAAACCGGCGATGGAGCAGTCAAACATTCTCGAAACGTTGAATGAAGCGATTTTCCTCCAAAAGGTGGCCTGGCCCGGTATCGAGTTTGTTCAGGAATTTCCTGCCAAGCCGCTGATGGGTTCTTTCGACAAGAGATTGATGTCACAAGCGTTTATAAACTTGATTAAGAATGCATCGGAAGCTATTGAAGCAAAAGAATATAATGCTGGCGAAAAAGGTGAAATAAAGATACGTGTCAGGCGGCGTGACAAACAGTATGTGATTGATTTTATCGACAATGGCAAGGGCTTGCCTGTCGAGAATCGCCAACGCCTTCTGGAGCCCTATATGACCACAAGAGAAAAGGGCACTGGTCTGGGTTTGGCAATTGTACGTAAGATTTTTGAAGATCATGGTGGGCGTATAGAGCTTAGGGATGCGCCACAGGTAGCAAAGGGCGGGCAGGGTGCCATGGTGCGAGTATATCTGCCGGCAGGTACAGATAACCCCGAGGCGAAGTCAAAGGGCGATACATCTGCAAAACATGAATCCGGGGAAAAAACAGAAATCGAAGGGGTCGGGAGTTAGTTTAGATGGCATCGGATATATTGGTTGTAGACGATGAAATTGATATTCGGGAGCTTGTAGCGGGCATCCTTGAGGATGAAGGCCACGAAACGAGGACTGCAGCAGACGCCGACGGTGCCCTTGAAGCAATCAGGGAGCGGCGGCCAAGACTGGTATTTCTGGATATCTGGCTGCAGGGATCACGGCTCGACGGGCTTGAACTCCTCGCGGAAATAAAGGCGCAACACCCCGAATTGCCAGTAGTCATGATTTCAGGCCACGGCAATATCGAAACTGCTGTTTCTGCTATCAAGTCCGGCGCATATGATTACATTGAAAAGCCGTTCAAGTCAGACCGGTTGCTGTTAATCGCAACTCGCGCACTGGAAGCTTCAGATCTTCGCAAGCAGGTCCAGGAGCTTAAGGAAAGAAGTACGGACATGCCGGATTTGATTGGCAACTCCGTAGCAATGAACCAATTACGTCAAACACTGGATCGCATCGCGCCGACCAATAGCAGGATAATGCTTATTGGCGCTTCCGGAGTAGGCAAGGAGTTGGTGGCGCGCACAATCCATAAACTCTCTGCCCGCAAGGATGGTCCGTTTGTGGCGCTTAATGCTGCAACAATCACACCCGAACGCATGGAAATAGAATTGTTCGGAACAGAAGCCGTCAATGGCTCCGGGCGCAAGGTCGGGGCGCTCGAGGAAGCGCATGGCGGCACGCTCTATATTGAAGAAGTCGCCGACATGCCGCGTGATACGCAAAGCAAGATTTTGCGTGTTCTGGTCGAACAAAAGTTTGAACGGGTAGGGGGCGGCACACGCGTCAAGGTCGATGTCCGTATTCTTTCTTCTACCGCTCACGATCTCGAAGAAAAAATCAAGGCTGGCGAATTCCGTGAGGACTTGCTTCATAGATTGGCAGTGGTTCCCCTCCGTGTACCTCCACTATCCGAAAGAAGGGAAGATATTCCTCTGCTTATCAATGCCTTTGTGGAGCAGATTGGTCGGCAAACCGGTATCAAGGGATGCAGCATAAGCGAAGATGCCATGGCGGTAATTCAGGCCCATAGCTGGCCGGGCAATATTCGCCAGTTGCGAAACAATATTGAGCGTCTGTTGATACTCTCCCGGGTCGAGGACGGAAGTGTGATTACGGCCGATATGCTGCCTGCCGAGGTGGGTGAAATGCTGCCAAGCGTCGATGGCGAAGGTGGTGAGCACATTCTCTCGCTGCCGTTGAAAGACGCAAGGGAAACATTTGAGCGTGATTATCTGACTGCCCAGGTTGGCCGATTTGATGGAAATATCTCCCGCACAGCAGAATTTGTTGGCATGGAACGTTCAGCGCTGCACAGAAAATTAAAGATGCTAGGGTTATTCGAGAAGAAACAAAAAACCGAAGAATCCAAACCGACTGCCTAGCACCAGCCTAAACGGCACAGGCAAGGAAAGGCGCCTGAAAGGGCAATAAATGAAAATTGTTATTTGCGGGGCAGGACAGGTCGGATACGGGATCGCTGAACGCCTTGCCGCTGAAAACAACGATGTGTCAGTCATTGATAACTCGCCTAGCCTTGTTCAGAATATTCAAGACAAGCTGGATGTTCGCGGTCATGTCGGTCATGGGGCGCATCCTGATACGCTGATGCGTGCCGGCGCTGATCAAGCGGACATGATCATCGCGGTTACCCTGTATGACGAGGTCAATATGGTGGCCTGTCAGGTCGCTCATTCACTTTTCAATGTGCCTACCAAAATCGCCCGCATCCGGGCGCAAAGCTATCGTCAGCCACATTGGCAAAATCTGTTTTCACGCGATCATATGCCGATTGATGTTATCATTTCGCCTGAAGTCGAAGTTGGCGAGGTAATCATGCGGCGCATCGCTTTGCCCGGTGCCCATGATGTTGTGATGTTTGCAGATGACAAAATCGCCATGGTTGCCATTGAATGTGACGATGAATGCCCGGTGGTCGATACACCGCTCTCGCAATTGTCCCAACTTTTTCCTGATCTGGAAGCCACTGTTACCGGAATATGGCGGGACAATGCGATGATCGCTCCGCGATCCACTGATCGTATATTAAATGGTGATCTGGCCTATGTAATTGCTGCGACGGGACAAATCGGCAGGACCTTGTCCATTTTCGGCAAGGAACAGCCGCAGGCATCACGCATTGTAATTGGAGGCGGTGGCAATATTGGCGGTTATGTAGCAGCCAGCATTGAAGAGAGGATGCCGGCCGCCAAGGTCAAGGTCATTGAACAATCCCGCGAATCGGCGATCGAAATGGCTGATCAACTGAAGCGAACGGTTGTTTTGCATGGCAGCGCTCTGGATGAGCAATTATTGATCGAGGCTGGTACTGCAAATGCGGATTTGATGGTCGCAATTACCAATGATGACCAGGTAAACATATTGTCTGCCGTGCTGGCCAAAAAATTGGGCTGCCGCAGCAATCTGACCCTGCTCAATAATTCCGGCTATCACAGTTTTACCAAATCCCTGGGCATTGATGACTACATCAACCCACGGACAGTCACAATATCCAGGGTCCTGCAACATGTCCGGCGTGGACGCATACGCGGCGTATATTCCCTTCAAAATGGTGCTGCCGAAATTATAGAAGCTGAAGCGCTTGATACTTCCCCGCTTGTTGGCATTCCGTTACGTGAGTTGGAGCTACCCGACGGCGTTCGTATTGGCGCAATTTACCAGGGCGACTCGGTCATCCAACCGACAGGGGATTGTGTTATCAAGCAAAAAGACCGTATTGTAATACTTGCACTTAATGAACGAGTACGACAGGTTGAACAAATGTTTCGAGTTAGCCTTGAATTTTTTTAGTGATATTGGATAACATAACGAGAATAAAGATATGAAACTGTTGGTTGTGTTATAGAATGGTTCTCCCAAGAACTATGGATTGTTTGAAAAATGGGTGGGGTGCTCAAGTCGGCTTGTTAATCAAGATAATTGGATTATACAGAAAACAGAAGGTCGCCAGGCTATGATTGGAGGCTGCGGCAGATAGCGGAGACAATAAGGACAAATGGCGGAAAAGTCCCAGAATTTGCAGGATGCGTTTCTAAATCAGGTTCGGAAACAAAAAATCCCCTTAACAATATTCCTGGTCAATGGCGTCAAGCTGAATGGCGTTGTGACCTGGTTTGATAATTTTTGTGTTTTGTTGAAGCGTGATGGAATTGCCCAGCTTGTCTACAAGCACGCTATATCAAC